>CAZGKS010000015.1:0-15444 GCA_964526275.1 uncultured Methylobacterium sp.
TATCGGCCTGAACCTTACCGCGCAAGGCGCGCTCACCCCGGCGTTTTTCAACCGCATTCTGGCGCAAGTCGCAGGCAGCCCCAATGCCGCGCTTGTCAATGAAACCGTTTTGCGTAGCCAGGCGCAGGCCGAATATAACCCGGAAAATTGCGGGCATTTTGGCCTTAATTTGCGCCGTTATGCGCATTTTACCTCGCCGATCCGCCGCTATGCCGATCTGATCGTGCATCGCGCGCTGATAGCCACCTTGGGCCTTGGGGCCGATGGCTTGCCCGCAGGGGTCACGCGGGAGACCTTGAAGGGGCTGGGGGAACGCCTGTGCGTGGCAGAGCGCCGCGCCATGGTCGCCGAGCGCGAAACGATCGACCGGTTGATCGCGCTGTTTTTGGCCGATCGGATCGGGGCAACCTTTGCTGGCCGTATCGCCGGGGTTACGCGCGCCGGGCTGTTTGTGCGTCTGGCGCAAACGGGGGCGGATGGCTTTGTCCCGGTCGCAACCCTGGGGGGAGATTATTACCGCTTTGAGGAAAGCGCGCGCGCGCTGGTTGGCGCACGGACGGGCGAAAGCTACCGTCTGGGGGATGATGTCACGGTGCGGCTGGTGGAAGCGGCGCCCATGGCGGGCGCCTTGCGGTTCGAGATTTTGAGCGAGGGCCGGATTGAAAAATCCGCTGGCCGCAAAAGCGGCAAGCCTAGCCATAGGGAGCCCTTGCCGAGCGATCAAAAACGGGGCAAAAAGCCCTATAGAAGGCACCTTGGAAAATCGCGGTAAATCAGCAGGACTTTTTGCGCCCCCGGCACCAAGCTCGACACCACTTTTGCTACCAAAGGAGACAGCCATGCCCGAAACGCGTAACTGGAAGAGCGCCATGGCGCGCGGCGCGCGTGGGCGCTGCCCCCAATGCGGGGAGGGGCGGATGTTCACCAGCTTCCTCAAAGTAAGCCCAGCTTGCGCGGTATGCGGGGAAAACCTGTCTCATCACAAGGCCGATGATATGCCGCCCTATATCACGATTTTCATCGTCGGGCATATCATTGTCGGGCTCAACCTGGCGGTTGAACGCGCCTCGGATTGGCCGATGGCGTATCATATGGTGCTATGGCCGCTCCTTACCCTTGTATTTGCTCTGGCGCTGATGCAGCCGGTCAAAGGCGCGCTGATCGCGTATCAATGGGCGTTGCGGATGCATGGCTTTGAAACCGCTGCCCTTCCGGTGGCAGTGCCGGCCCATGGCGAGTTTACGATGCCGGAGGGGCTTGCTTCCAAAAGTCCGGCCGCATGAACAACCTTCCCCAACTTCCGGATGTCCGCAGCGTGGAAGGCGATCTTGCGCGCCTCAACACCGAAGCGCGGGAGCGGCGCTGGGCCAATATGCGCCCCATGGATGCGGCAACCCTTATTCTGGTAGACCAAACCGGCCCGGAATTGCGGGTCTTGATGGGTAAACGCCACCCCAACCATAAATTCATGCCGGGTGTCTTTGTGTTTCCCGGCGGCCGGGCCGAGCGGGAAGATGCCCTGGTTCCCGCTCTTGGCGCGCTCAATCCCGCCTGCGAAGCCAGCCTGCTGATCAAGATGGCCGGGCGGGCAAGCCGCAACCGCGCGCGCAGGCTTGCTCTGGCAGCTATCCGTGAAACCTTTGAGGAGACCGGGCTGGTGATCGGCACAGCCCTTACGGGGCAGGTGCCCGGCCTGTCACAAAGCGCTGCAGCGCGTAAGGCAGGCGCGCCAAATATGCCCGCCAAGCTCGCCCCCGATAGCCCATGGCGGGATATGCTTGCGCGCGGGTTTGCGCCAAATCTCTCCGCGTTGCGGTTTCTGGCGCGCGCGATCACGCCGCCAAAACGGCCAAAACGCTTCGATACACGGTTTTTTGTCGCCGATGCGCAGGCGATTGTGCAAGATAGCGGCTTCACCCCGGATGCCCATTCCGAACTGACCGAATTGCGCTGGCTCACCTTGCCGCAAACCGAAGAGGCACCGCTGCCGGCCATCACCCGCGTGATGCTGGGCGAATTGCGCGCCGATTACGAGGCCCGCCAGCGCGGCGAAACGCGCAAGGGCGTGCCGTTTTATTTTGAGCGCCATGGCGCCTTTCAGCGCGAGATGATCGCATAACGGCCAAAATAACGCTCACGTTATCCCGATCAGTTTCAGCCCGGCAATCAGCAGCACAACCCCCAACACCTTGAGCAACGTGCGGTTTGCCAGCAGGTTTATCCCCAAAAATGTACCCAAAAACGCTCCTGCCATAGCAGAGGCGGCATAATACGGCAGATTGGGCGGCAAATACTGCACCGAAGCGATATTGCCGAGCAAGCCGGCAATGGAATTGGCCAGAATGAAAACGATGGCGGTGCCAGAGGTTTCGCGGGGGCCGGCCCAGGCCATCAGAACCAGCAGGGGCGAGAGAAAAATTCCGCCCCCCGTACCGGTCAAGCCGGAAAGCAACCCTATCCCCGCGCCTGTAACAATGCCAAGCCAAAACGGCATTGGGCGCAGGGGGCGCTCCGTGGTTGGCAGGATCGTAAACAACAAACGGCCCGCTGCCAACAGCAAAACAACCCCGATCAAGGGGCGATAAATTTGCGAGGACAGGGGGATCATTCCGCCGAGGAACGCCATCGGCACCGCGCCGATCAAAAGCGGCAAGAGCAGGCGATAATTGGTCAAGCCCGCGCGCGTGAAGCGCAAGGCGCCAAAGCCAGCAACCAGAATATTGAGTACCAAAGCGGTTGGGCGCATCACCGTTGCAGGCACAGAAAACAACGCCATTGCGGCAATATAGGCGGAAGAACCTGCATGCCCAACGCTCGTATACAGCAAGGCTGCGACAAACAAGCTCGCACAAAGGGCTATTTCGCGGTCAAATCCGGTCATGGAGACACCAAAGGTGGAAAATTCACCCCCATTTGCCGCCCGGCAAATCTCCCGGCTTGACCGATAGGCATGCGGGCGCAAACACGGGCCTGCGGAAAAATTCCGCACAATAAAAGCAGTGATTCTCGACCGGAATCCCACCACCTTAGGCAAAAGCGCTATCCTCTGCAGCGCATGGGTATTATGATCTTCGCGGCGGGGCGTGTCAAGATTGCACGCCTTTTGCTCGGAAAGGCGGTGCAGAAAAACGCATCGGAGAATGCGCTATAGCGTTTTTGCTTTCAATCGAATTATCCCTAAAAAAGATATTTTTTATAAAGGGATAAGCGCCTGATATGTTTCTTTTGGAGCCCTTCACGCGCTTCTCTGATTGTAGAAGAACGCGTCTATAAGAACGCGTCCTTTGCTCTGGATGAGTCCATCAAAAATAAAAAGGCTCCAAGCACGACAAAAAACCGTGTTCGGATTTCCGAACACGGTTATACAAAATAGCGTCACAAAAGGAGAAAATCTCGCAAGGCCTACCCACCGCGCTGTAAGGCAGGAAGGCCGTGCAGGCGTTACGCCTGCTGCTTGGCCGTGATCTTTTTCTTGAGATCGCGGGCGTTGCTGGAAAGCTCGCCATCCGAAGCTTTGAGCAAAAAGGCATCCAGCCCACCGCGATGCTCCACCGAGCGCAGACCATTGGCAGAAATGCGCAAGCGCACGCCTTGGCCCAAAGCCTCCGATTGCAGCGTCACATGAACTAAATTCGGCAAAAACCGCTTTTTGGTCTTGTGGTTGGAATGGCTGACCTTGTGGCCAACTTGTACGCCTTTACCGGTGAGTTCGCACACGCGCGACATTTTTTAATTCCTTTAGTTCGCCTTGGGCTATCGGCCAAAGAAGCTTGGGCCGCAGACCAAAGAAGATTGCCCCGCCAAGGCAGGGTTGAAACGATGCACTGGCTATAATCGAGCCGGGCGGTCAGGTCAAGCGCTTCGTATCAAGGGTTTCAGGCGTCGGACGAGAGCAGGGCGCGTGAATCGGAGCGTGCGAGGCGACCAAGCAGATAATCGACCTCGGCGCGGGCGGTTTGCCCCAAGGTGGCGCCGGGTTTACGCAACGCATCATGGGCTAGCAAGCCGCGCCGCATGAGCACATATTTGCGCACCGCCAGCCCCAGCACCGGTTGCTGTTCGTAGCGCAACAAGGGAAGGTGTGCATCGAACAGGTCTTGCGCGGCATCGCGCGCGCCCACTTGCACGCGGCGCACCACCTCTTGCAGCATCTCAGGAAAAGCGTAGCCGGTATTCGAGCCATCGGCGCCGCGCGCCATCTCGCAATCGAGAAACAAGCCGCCATTGGCGGTCATAATCGCGACATTGCGCACGCGCCCGGTTGCTTGCGCGGCGCGCAGGGCCGAGAGTTTTTCAAGCCCCGGCCAGTCTTCGGCCTTGAGCATGACGCAGGAAGGATGATCGTTGAGGATCCGGCTGATCACCTCCACGCTCATCGTAATGCCGGTAAGGAGCGGGTAATCTTGCACGATAAACGGCACATCCGTGCCCATGGCGGCCACGGCATCGGCGTAAAACCCGGTAATCTGATCGTCGGTCTTGAGGGTATGGATCGGGGCGAGCATCACGGCCGCAGCGCCTGCCGCCATGGCCTCGCGCGCCAGCGCGCGCATGGCGGCAAAGCCGGGTACGCTTAGGCCCATTATCACGGGTTTGGAGCCAAATACCGCGACCGCGTGGCGCAAAATCGCCAAGGATTCGGCGGCCTCCAGTTTGGGGGCTTCGCCCATCAGGCCCAGTACCGTGACACCCTCGACCCCTAGTTCCATATAAAAGGTCAACAAGCGGTCAAGGCTGGCCCAATCGATCGCGCCATCCGGCAAGAAGGGGGTAGGGGCTATCGGGATTACGCCGCGAAAGCGCGGGTCGCGGGGGCCAAAAGGGGCGGGCCCGCTGGCACCTGCAGCGGTGGCAACGCTGTTAATCATGCTTTTGCCCCTGTGGCGGGTTGCCGGTTTTCGCGCTCATAACGGGCTTTGGTTTCAGCATTCATCGGGTAAAGGCCGCCAAGCGGCAGCCCGCGCGCGATCTCGCCCAAAATCCAGCTCTCCATCCGCTCCTGCTCGACCGCCAGCGGCGTGATTTTTTCGACCAGATCTGCCGGGATCACCACCGCGCCGTCGTTGTCGGCGACAATCACGTCATTGGGCAAGATCGCCACCCCGCCGCAGCCAATCGGGCGCTGCCAATCAACAAAGGTGAGCCCGGCCACGGAAGGCGGAGCGGCCACGCCATTCGCCCATACCGGCAGGCCGCAGCCCAGCACGCCCTCCAGATCGCGAATCACGCCATCGGTGACCAGCGCGGCAACCTGGCGTTTGGCCATGCGCGAGCATAAAATATCGCCGAAAATACCGGCATCCACGCAGCCCAGCGCGTCCACCACCGCGATCACGCCCTCCGGCATGGCCTCGATCGCGGTGCGGGTGGAAATGGGCGAGGCCCAACTGGCGGGCGTTGCCAGATCCTCGCGCGCGGGGACAAAGCGCAAAGTAAACGCGCGCCCGACCTTGCGGGTTTCATCTGCCTGCAACGGCATTGCGCCGCGCAGCCAGACATTGCGCAACCCTTCTTTGAGCAAAATCGTGGTCAGGGTGGCGGTCGTTACGCCCTCCAGAGCTATACGCAACGCCGGATCGAGGGGCAGGGAGGGGGCGGCATCAAACATGGTGAACCTTTTGAACGATGGGGGCAGGAAGGTTGAACGAGGGGCTAAAAGCGGGCGGCACAGCCCTCTGGCAGGGCATAAAGGGCAGGTTGCGCGGGCACAGCGCCCGCAGCATCGACCTTAACCCTTATACATTCGGGATGAGGCCACCATCCACCCTTATATTGGAGCCGGTGATATAAGAAGCGCGCTCGGAGAGCAAAAACAGCGCGGCATCGGCGTATTCCTCCGGGCGACCATAGCGCCCGGCGGGAATGGTCTTGCGGCTCGCCTCCGCCACGGCTTGCGGGGTTGTGCCCTCCCGACTCGCGCGGGCGGCATCAAGCGCACGCACGCGGTCGGTGTCGATCCGGCCGGGGGAGAGGACATTGACCGTCACGCCGTCCCGCGCGACCTCGCTGGCCAAGGTTTTCGACCAGCCGACCAAGGAAGCCCGCAACGTATTCGAGATCCCCAAATTCGCAATCGGCGCGATGGTGCCCATGGAGGCCGAGGTGAGCACCCGCCCGAACCCGCGCGCGCGCATGCCCGGCAACACCCGGTCGGTAATCGCGATCACGCTGAGCACCATCGCTTGAAACTGGCTTTGCCACAGATCGATCGCTTGTCCACCCGCAGGCGAAGGGGGCGGGCCGCCGGTATTGTTGACAAGCAGATCGATGGGGCCAAGTTCGGCCTCGATACGGGCGATGTTAGGCTCAATCGCGCCAAGATCCGCCAGATCCCAGCGCAACGCGAGAACAGCGCCGCCAAAAGCGCGCATGGCCTGCGCCTGTGCTTCCAGCTTTTGCGCGTTGGTGCCGCAAATCGCCACGTGCGCGCCCTCCCGCGCCAGCCCCAGCGCAATGGCCGCGCCAAGCCCGCTGGAGGCCGCACAAACCAAAGCCGTTTTGCCTTTCAAGCCCAGATCCATGGTGTTTCGATGCTCCTAGTAGGGGGGGACGGCAAGGGTAGGGCGATAAGGCCGCTTTGAAAAGAGGAAAAACCTGCAAAAACTGGCATTTACCAGCTTTTTCCATGCGAAAATTCGGGTTTCCTCACGCCGGGGGAATAAACGGCTGAGAAATTTTTTGAAACACCGGCAGGTTTTCGCACAGCGCCGCATGGGCTGACAAAGCGGGCAACGCCGCCGGATCAAACAAATCCGGATGCGCCTCGCGCAGATGACGCAGCATGCAGGCCAAGGTTATATCGGCCTGCCCGAGCGATGCGCCCCCCAACCACGGCATTTGGGTTGCCGCGCGCTCCATCTCTAGCTGCTGCAAGGTCTGCACAATTTGCTCGGTGCAGCGCGCAAGATAAAACGGGGAGGGGGTTTCATGCAGTTTTTGCTCGTAAAACAGGCTGACTGCCTTGTCTGATACCCCGCACGCAAGCGCGCAAAGCCGCAAAGCGTGAACACGCGCCATGCCTGCAACCGGGGTAAGGCGCTGAGCCGGGGCGACCTGTTCATCGAGATAATCGAGAATGGCAAAGCTTTCGGTCAAGATCGTGCCGTCTGCCAGCACCAAGGTTGGCACGCGCAACAGCGGGTTGAACGCGCTGATCTGCGCCTTGTCGCTAAAGACCGACCAAGGCAGAGGCTCGAACGGCAGGCCGTAAAGCGTCAAGGTTACACCGACACGGCGGGTGAAGGGGGAATCGAATTGGCCGATCAAGCGCATGGGAGCGGGCATTTCTGGGCTCACTTTTCGGAAGGGGTGAACGGAACGGAAGGCGTGCGCCGCGCCAATATAGGCCGCAAGAACCGCCCGGTATGGCTTTCCGGGGTGGCGGCAATGTCTTCGGGTGTGCCTTGCGCCACCACGCGCCCGCCGCCGGTCCCGCCCTCCGGCCCCATATCGATCACGTAATCGGCGGTTTTGATGACATCGAGATTATGCTCGATCACCACCACGGTATTGCCTTGATCCACCAATTCGTGCAGCACTTCCATGAGCTTGGCGACATCATGAAAATGCAGCCCGGTGGTGGGCTCATCGAGAATATACAGCGTGCGCCCGGTTGCGCGGCGGGACAGCTCTTTCGACAGCTTGACCCGCTGTGCCTCCCCGCCCGACAGCGTGGTCGCCTGCTGCCCGACCTTGACATAGCCCAACCCCACCCGCACCAGGGTATCCATCTTGTCGCGGATGGACGGGACGGCCTTGAACAGGCTGGCCGCTTCCTCCACCGAAGCATCGAGCAGATCAGCAATCGAGCGGTCGCGGAATTTGACCTCCAGCGTCTCGCGTTCATAGCGCTTGCCCTTGCATATATCGCAGGTGACATAGACATCGGGCAAAAAGTGCATCTCGATTTTAACAACCCCGTCGCCCTGGCAAGCCTCGCACCGCCCGCCCTTGACATTGAACGAAAACCGCCCCGCCGTATAGCCGCGCGCCTTGGCTTCCGGCAGGTTGGCATACCATTCGCGGATGGGGGTGAAAGCGCCGGTATAGGTAGCCGGGTTGGAGCGCGGCGTGCGACCGATAGGGGATTGATCAATATCGATCACCTTGTCGAGGAATTCCAGTCCGGAAAGGCTCTCGAACGGGGCGGGCAGCTCCATGGCGCCATTGAGACGGCGGGCAGCGGCTTTGTAAAGCGTTTCGATAACCAGCGTGGATTTCCCCCCGCCTGAAACGCCGGTGACGCACGTGAATAACCCCAGCGGAATGCCCACTTCTACGGCTTGCAAATTATTGCCGCTGGCGCCTTTGAGCCGCAATTCACGCCCCGGATGCGGCATGCGGCGTTTGGCTGGCACGGGAATGGCTTTGCGGCCAGAAAGGTAATCCCCGGTCAGGGAAGCGGGGTTGGCGATCACCTCTTCCGGTGTGCCTTGGGCGATGATCCGCCCGCCATGGATACCCGCGCCGGGGCCGATATCGACGACATAATCGGCCTCGCGGATGGCATCTTCATCGTGTTCGACCACAATGACCGAATTGCCAAGGTCGCGCAGGCGGCGCAAGGTTGCCAGCAACCGCTCGTTATCGCGCTGATGCAGGCCGATCGAGGGTTCATCGAGCACATAGAGCACGCCGGTCAAGCCTGAACCGATTTGCGAGGCCAGGCGGATGCGCTGGCTCTCCCCGCCCGAAAGCGAGCCGGAATTACGGCTAAGCGTGAGATAATCGAGCCCGACATCGTTGAGGAATTGCAGCCGGTCGCGGATTTCCTTTAAAATGCGGGTGCCGATCTCGCGCTGTTTGGGCGTGAGTTTTTCCGATAAATCGGCGTACCACGCTGCCGCATCGCGCACCGAAAGTTGGGAAATCTCGCCAATATGGCAGCTTGCGATCTTGACCGCCAAGGCTTCGGGCTTGAGCCGGTAGCCGGTGCAGGCTGTGCACGGGGTCTCGGACATGAAGCGGATGATTTCCTCGCGCGACCATTCGCTTCCCGTCACCAGATAGCGGCGCTCCAGATTGGGGATAATGCCCTCAAATGGCTTCTTTACGGCGTAAGAGCGCACGCCATCGTTATATTGGAGCGGCACGATCGCCTTGCCGGAGCCATAAAGCACCACATTGCGAAAGGTTTCGGGCAATTGCGCCCAAGGCTTGGTGAAGCTGACATCATAATGGGTGGCCAGAGCTTCCAGCGTCTGGGCATAGAAGGGCGAGCTTGATTTCGCCCAAGGCGCGATGGCGCCTTTTTTGAGCGAAAGCTGGTCATCGGGCACGATCAACCCGGCATCGACCCGCATTTCATGGCCGATCCCGCCGCAAGCGGGGCAGGCACCAAACGGATTATTGAACGAGAACAAGCGCGGTTCGATTTCCGAAATGGTGAAACCGGAAACCGGGCAGGCAAATTTTTGCGAAAAGGTGATCCTGGCAGGGGTAGGGGCAGGCGCTGTGGCGGGGGCTGGGGGGTCCTTGCCCGCTCCATCCGCGGCCGCCCCTTCCGGCGCATCGGCGAATTCGAACAGGGCAATACCATCGGCCAGCTCCAAAGCGGCCTCCAACCCCTCCGCCAACCGCGCGCTGGCATCCGGCCGGATGATCACGCGGTCGATTACCAGGTCAATATCGTGCTTGAGTTTTTTATCGAGCGCGGGGGCATCGGCAATTTCGTAATAGGTGCCGTCGATTTTCACGCGCTGGTAACCGCGTTTGAGAAAATCGGCCAGCTCCTTGCGGTATTCACCCTTGCGGCCGCGAATCACCGGCGCCAACAGATAGCCGCGCGTGCGCTCTGGCAAGGCCAGCAGGCGATCCACCATCTGGGTGACGGTCTGGCTTTCAATCGGCAGACCGGTGGCGGGGGAATAGGGCACGCCCACGCGCGCAAACAGCAGGCGCATGTAATCATAGATTTCCGTGACCGTGCCCACCGTCGAGCGCGGATTGCGCGAGGTGGTTTTCTGCTCGATCGAGATGGCGGGGGAGAGCCCGTCGATCTGGTCGACATCCGGTTTTTGCATCATTTCAAGGAATTGGCGGGCATAAGCCGAAAGGCTTTCCACATAGCGGCGCTGGCCTTCGGCATAAATGGTATCAAAAGCCAGCGACGACTTGCCAGAGCCCGACAGCCCGGTAAACACGACCAGTTTGTCGCGCGGGAGGGTAAGATCCACGTTTTTGAGGTTGTGCTCGCGCGCGCCGCGCACGCTTAAAACGCGGTCGGAGGCAAAGCGGTGCGCTTGCGCTGCCTGTGCGGCATTAAACAGGGTCTCCAGCTCTGTGGTTTTGGTAGAGGCTTTCTCCAAAGAAGACGTCTGCAAAGAAGACGCCTGCAAAGAAGGCGCCTGGGCGGCAGACGTTTTGGAAGAGGTTTTCGTAGGAGATTTAGGCTGTGCCATTCATCCGGCTCGCTTTTGTGAACACTTGCAGAACATTCATGCCGCGTTTTTCCCCGCCACGCAACCCTCGTTTTTGCGCCCCCCGCGAGGCCTCCAGAAAAAAGTGATACGAAATAGCGCTTTTCCCCAGCCGATAACTGCTTTAAACGGAAGGCAAGCTTGGGCCGGTTCTGGCGCCCGCCTATTCGTATGAGGACATGATGGTCGATATTTTTACCGAGGTCGAAGAAGAACTCCGGCGGGACCGCGCGGCGGGTCTATGGAAAAAATACGGGAATTATGTCGTTGGAGCCGCGCTCGCCTTGGTGCTCGCGGTGGGGGGCTGGCGCTTTTACGAGACCAACCGCGCGCGCGAACGCGCGGCTCAAAGCGCGGCCTTCGATGCCGCCATCGTTGAACTGACCCGCAAGGAGGGCCCTTCAGAGGCCGCGCTAGCCGCGCTTTCCGCCCAAGGGCAGGGCGTCTATTCGGTGCTGGCGCGGTTCCGGCTGGCCAATGAGCGTGCCAAAACGGCCAGCGACAGCAAAGCACGGGCCGATGCCGCCAATGTCTTCGAGGCGCTTGCCGCCGATGCTCAGCTGCCAGATGAGTGGCGCGCCCTCGCAAGGTTGCGGGCCGCCTATCTGCTGGTGGACGATGAGCCGCTGGAAGCGATGGAAAACCGGTTGAAACCCTTTCTCGATCCCAAATCGCCCTTCCGCCATAGCGCGCGTGAAGTGATTGCCCTAAGCGCGTGGAAAAATCAGGATCTTGCCAAGGCGCAAGATGCCGCAAAGGCGATCCTGCTCGATGATCAAGCCCCGCAAGGCTTGCAACAACGGATCAATTTGTTGCTGATCGTCACGCAAGCGGGCAAACCACAAGAGGTCACGCCGCTGCCAGCGCCTGCAAGTGGCGCCCCCGCAAATGCTGTGCCGGGGCTCGCCGCGCCGGGCAATGCGCAGCCATGGCAAGCCGCCCCTGTCGGGAAACCCAAGCCATGAAGCGGGGTGTGACGTTATTTTCAGGACACAATTTTTGCCCGACGGGCCAGAATTTCTTGCCCTTCCTGCTCCAAGGTGCACGCGCATGAGCTTCACCTTGGCTCTGGTCGGGCGCCCCAATGTCGGCAAATCGACGCTGTTCAACCGGCTGGTGGGTAAAAAACTCGCGCTGGTCGATGATCGCCCCGGCGTCACGCGGGACAGGCGCGCCGGAGAAGCTCGGCTGGGCGATCTCACTTTCCGCATTATCGATACGGCAGGCCTGGAAGAAGCCGCCTCCGGCTCGCTCAGTGCCCGCATGCGCGAGCAAACCGAGGCGGGGATCCGGGAGGCGGATGCCGTGCTGTTTTTGGTCGATGCGCGGGCGGGCATTACGCCCGATGATCGTTTTTTCTCGGATCTGGCGCGCAAAGCCGATAAACCCGTGCTGATCGCCGCCAACAAGGCGGAGGGCAAAGCCGCAACGCCGGGCATTCTTGATGCCTATGCGTTGGGGTTTGGTGAACCCATCGCGCTTTCTGCCGAACATGGCGACGGCATGGCCGATCTGTACGACGCCCTGCGCCCGCTGGTCGATGCCTATGCTCTGGCAGAAGAAACGGAGAGGCTGGCGGAGGCGGACAGCCCCGAACAGGCCTCCTTGCTTGCCGGGGAGGGCGGGGATGACCCTGAAATCGACCCCGAAACCCTTTCCGAACCTGAAATCGAGCCCGGGCTCGACCCGCGCTATCCGCTGCGCATTGCCGTAATCGGCCGTCCCAATGCCGGAAAATCGACCCTGATCAACACCATGCTGGGCGAAGAGCGCCTGCTGACCGGCCCGGAAGCGGGTATCACGCGCGATTCCATTGGTCTTGAATGGACATGGCGCGACCGGGCGATCAAACTGTTCGATACAGCAGGTTTGCGCAAACGCGCGCGTATTGAAGATAAACTCGAAAAGCTGGCGGCCGCTGATTCCATCCGCGCCATCCAGTTTGCAGAAATTGTTGTTGTGCTGCTCGATGCCACGATCCCGTTCGAAAAGCAGGATCTCACCCTGATCGATCTGGTAGAACGCGAGGGCAGGGGGATCGTGATCGGCTTGAATAAATGGGACCTGATCGAAAAACGGGGCGCGCTGCTCTCTGAACTCAAGGAAGAAGCAACCCGCTTGCTGCCGCAAGTGCGCGGCGTGCCGATTGTCCCGCTTTCCGGCTTGGCCGGGGAGGGAATTGACCGCTTGATGGAAGCGGCCTTGCGGGCCCATAAGGTCTGGAATACGCGCGTATCCACCTCCAAAATCAACCGCTGGTTGGCGGGGGTTATCGCCAATCATCCGCCACCGGCGGTATCCGGGCGGCGGATCAAATTGCGCTACATGACCCAAGTGAAGCACCGTCCTCCCAGCTTCAGCCTGTTCGGTAACCAGCTCGACGCCTTGCCGGAAAGCTACCGGCGGTATCTGGTCAATGGTATCCGGGAGGCGTTTGGCCTGCACGGCACGCCGATCCGGCTCATGGTGCGCAGCAGCGATAATCCATTCGAAAAATCAAAGTATTAAACGCATCTCTTTGCAAGGTCGTTTAACAGGGCAGGGGCTTTGGGTATGGCAAAAGCGCAACCGCAAACCGCATCTCGCTTGGGGATTATCCTGGCGGCAGGGGAGGGTAAACGCATGCGCTCCGCCCTGCCCAAGGTTCTGCATAAGGTTGCAGGATTAAGCCTTGTCGGTCATGCGCTCCGCAACGCTTTGGCGGCACAGATCGACCGGCTGGCCGTGGTGATCGGGCCGGACCGGCCAGATGTCCGCGCGGAAATCTTACAGCAGGTCTTCGAACAACACGAGCGGCTGGGCACAGCGCACGCCGCCTTGCAGGCGCGCCCCGCCCTTGCCGCCGGATGCACCAGCGTTATTCTTGCCTTTGGCGATACCCCCCTGGTGCGGGCGCAAACCTTGCAGGCACTGGCGGATGCCGTGGAACGCGGCGGTGCGGGCGTAGCGGTTATGGGTTTTCGCCCGGCGGATCCCACCGGTTATGGCCGCATCTTGCTGCAAGAAGGCACGGTTAGCGCCATCCGCGAACACAAGGATGCCAATGCCGAAGAGCGCGCCGTACCCTTGTGCAATGGCGGCCTGATGGCGCTGGCCGGGGCGCATGCGCTTGCCTTGCTGGAGGCGATCGACAATAAAAACGCGCAAAGCGAATATTACCTCACCGATTGCGTGGCTTTGGCGCGGGCGCGCGGCTTGTCGGTCGCGCTGATCGAGGTGGAGGCGCAAGAAGCCTTGGGCGTCAATGACCGCGCCCAGCTCGCCCAATGCGAAGGCGTGATGCAAACGCGGCTGCGCGAACACCATTTGCTCGCAGGGGTGACCTTGCACGCACCCGAAACGGTGTTTTTCGCCATGGATACGCACATTGCTGCGGATGTGGTGGTTGAGCCGCATGTCGTGTTTGGCCAGCAGGTCGTTATTGAAACCGGCGCGGTTATCCATGCGTTTTCCCACCTTGAAGGGGCGCGTGTGGGGCAGGGGGCTTCGGTCGGGCCGTTTGCGCGGCTGCGGCCGGGCACGGTGCTTGGGGCCGATACCAAGGTCGGCAATTTTGTCGAGATCAAGAACACGGCCTTGCATGAAGGCGCAAAAGCCAGTCATCTGAGCTATTTAGGCGATGCCGAGATCGGAGCGCACGCCAATATCGGTGCCGGTACGATCACTTGCAACTACGATGGTTATAATAAGTATCGAACGATTATTGGCGCAGCCGCGTTTATCGGCTCGAACAGCGCGCTGGTAGCACCCGTGAGCATCGGCGCGGGCGCGCTGGTAGGGGCAGGCTCCACCATTACCCAGAATGTTCCCGCCGATGCGCTGGCGCTTACCCGCGCCCCGCAGCAAACGCGCGGTGGCTGGGCGGCAGAGTTCCGTACGGCCAATGCCAAGGGGGGAAGGAAAGCTTGAAGCGCCAAACAGCGAGGGGTTTAGCCATATAAGAGTATGGCACATCCGAATAAGAGCATGACACATCCGACCCTGGAGCCTGATGTGTTTCCGTCAAAACGTATCTTGCTCCAGGGTGTCCAATTTGCTTCATCAGTGACCAATGATTCTGAGAAACCTATCATGTTATTGATTTTTATAGAGCTTAATATAATTCGCATAAGGTATATTATGGAACTTACAAATGCCTTCGGGGCTATGGGGGCATGTCCGCTTGGGCTGTCTGGTCTGTTGAAGGCGCAAACAAGATTAAAACCGCAAGGTTGAACGCTTGAAAGTGAAGGCGCAAGCCCGTTAAAGTGAAGGCGCAAGCCCGTTGCCTTGCGCGTGAATGCGGTTATGATCTGGCCTCTGGGATGCTTTCTCCAAAGCGATCCTGATTTTTCAGGGTCCCGAAACACCCTTATCCACAAACGCTGTTATCCACAAACGCTGTTATCATCCACCAACGCCTTGGCGTGCAAAAGGAAACCCGATGCCCCATGCTTCCAATCCCGCCAATTTACTGTTCCAGGTGCCCCCAACGCCAACCGTGCCGGTCAAGGGTTCCTCACACCTTTTCCCGGTTCATCGCGTGTTTTGTGTCGGGCGAAACTACGTAGAACACGCCAAGGAAATGGGCGCTGAGGTCGACCGCGAGGCGCCGTTTTATTTCCTCAAGCCGGCGAGCGCCCTTGTGGTTGCAAGCGCGGCAGGTGCCAGCATCCCCTACCCTCCCGGCACAGAGAATTGCCATTACGAAATGGAATTTGTGGTTGCCATTGGCGCGCCCGCCTTCCGTATCGCCAGCGCGGAAGCATCTGGCATTGTTTATGGCTATGCCGGCGGGCTCGATATGACCCGCCGCGATCTGCAACTGGCCGCCCGTGAAAAAGGTCGCCCGTGGGATCTGGGCAAAGCCTTCGAACATTCGGCGATTATCACGCCCATCACCCCTGCGGCAGAATTCGGCGCAGTGGCGCATCAGGCGATCACCCTCAAACAGAATGGTGTGATCAAGCAGCAATCTAACCTGGCAGAGCTGGTCTGGCCGGTGGCAGAATTGATCAGCCATTTGTCGCGCTATTATCATCTGGTT
>CAZGKS010000016.1:0-15437 GCA_964526275.1 uncultured Methylobacterium sp.
CCTTGGGGCGGCGCGAGGGCTGCACATAGGCCGCGTTCCACGCTTTTGGCCCCAGCGCGCGCAAGGTGGTCGCGGGGTGGAACGTGCCCGCGCCCACTTCCATATCATAGGGCTGCAAGATCACGCAGCCCCGCGCGGCCCAAAAGGCTTGCAAGGTGAGGATCAACCCTTGAAAAGACCGGGTGGGGTTGAGCGGCGCCGGAACGGCAGCGCCATTGGCAGATAAGGGAGGCGCGGATAAGGGAGCGGCAAGCATGAGCATCCACCTGAAGCGAAAAAACCATGCCCGTTATACGCACCTATAGCGTGCTGTAAACCTGCCCGCTCCGCAAAACCGCGCGCCTTTGCCGACGGGGTGCGGTTCTTGCCGGCGAGATGCCAGATTTTTCAGCCCGCAGGCCTAAAAAATGAGCAAAAGCCCGCAGGCCCACAAAGCGGGCACAAAGCCCGCAAGGCGCTTTACGTTCCGAAATAGGTTTTGCAGATTTCGCGCATTTTATCTTCAGGCGTTTCGGTTTTGGTCGCCGCCACCCATAAATTCCAGCTAGAGCGCAGGGTCATGGCATTGGCAAAACCACAGGCCCGGAAGGTGGCGCGCAAGCTTCTGGCGGTAAAGCCCATTTTATGCGCCATGAATTCGTTGCCCTCGGCAATCCGCGCCTGCCAGCCATAAATGGCATCCAGCGGGGTTATCGGCTCACCGCTGCGGGCAATATACATCGGCTCATCGATTTTATCTTGCCCGACCATGGCGCAAATCCGCTCCATATCCGGGCAGGTGGCGATCACGAAGCCATCGGGTTTGAGTACGCGGAAAAATTCCCGCAGGGCCAGCGGCACTTCGTGTTTGTGCAGATGCTCGATATTATGGCTCGAAAAAATGGCATCCACCGAAGCATCGGGCACATTGGATAGATCGGTCATGGAGCCGAGCACATCCGGCTTGACACGTGGATCAATATCCTGCCGGATCTCGTTCCATTCCGGGCGGTTAAACCCGGGGGTGGTTTGCTGTTTGTTTTTGGTGCCGCTACCAACATGCAAAAAAGTAGGCATGAATATCTTCTCCCGTTAAAAATTAATATCCGAGCATCGAGGGTTCGAGCTGACCTGCCGTTGAGAGGATCTGGCTCATGAGCAACGTGCGTTGGTTGCGCGCCTGGGTTTCTTCCATTTCGGCAGCTGCGAGCGCGCGGTGTTTATCGAGATACAGGTCAATGGTCACCAGCCCCATCTCGAATTGTTTTTGCCAGGAATCGACCACCTTGCGCCGCGCTTGCGATTTTTCGACCGCCAGCTTCAGATGCTCTTCTGCACCAACATATTGCTCCCACAGCGAGGCGGTTTTGGTTTGCGCCTCGCGCTTGGTGTCTTGCGCCCGGAAATGCGCCGCCAGCGCGCTTTCCCGCCGCTGCCGATATTCGAGCAGGGAGCCGACATCGACCAACGGCATCGAGAAACGGACCCCAAATCCCCAGGTATCGCGGATGGTGGAAGGGGCCGTGTCAAAGCGCTGGGCATATTGGCCGGTCAGATCAAGTTGCGGCATATAGCGACCGGCGACCGCTTTGGCGGTATAATAAGAGGTATCGGCCTCGTATTGGGCGTTCATCACCTTCGGGCTGACCGAAGCCAGTTGCACAAGAGCTTGTTTTCCGGCTTTGAAATGGCGTTCGAGCGCCGGGAAACGCTGCTGGAAGGTGATTTTCCTGCCGGCAAGGCTTTCCGCTTCTGTCCGGGAGCGCTCCCGCAGGGCGCGCGCATCCGCGATTTGCTGGCGCATGGCGAGCACTTCCGCGCGCGCCTGTTGCACGTCGCTCTCATTGGCAAAGCCGCTTTTGCGCCGGGCTTCCATGGTGGTGAGCAGGCTGGTGATCCGGGTGTTGTTTTCTTCCAGAACGCGCAGGTTATCTTCCGAGAGTACGTAATTCATATAGCTCTGGACGGTCGCAAGGGTAACCTCGTTGCGGGTCTCCTTGACCCCGAAGCGTGCCGCCATTTCGCTGGCTTTTGTGGCCTTGATCCCGTTTGTGGTCTGCCCGCCATTGAGCAGGTTGAGGCTAAGCTGGGCCTGGCCGTTTTTACGCAAGCCAACGCCTTCATCCCCGGTTACGTTGGAGCCCGTATCGCCCCGCACAATCGTGCCGCTGATCGATAAAGTGGGGAGCAAGGTGGCATATTGCCGCAACACGCCGGTGCGGGCAGATTGCCAATCCATCTCGGCCGCGCGCAGCTTGTTGGAGTTGTTGAGCGCATCTTCGGCGGTTTGGCGCAGATCATCGCGCGCAGGCGCTGCGGTGGCGGGTGCGGGGCGGGCAATCCGCAAGCGCATTTCCAGCTCGCCGCCGCGCGCCCGGGGGGTGTCGGTATCCAGCCGCACATCCGGGCGCAATACCAACGGCGTGCCGTCTCCCGTTGCGGGCGTGCTCGCGACGCGTTTTGCGCTCGCACGCGGCGGGGCGGCGGGCGCGGCAGGCCCACCGGCAGGGGATAGGCTACCTGCATTCTCTGTCGCTGAACTATCGGCGGCGGCATCCTCGGCGGCAGCGGGCACCGCAACGCCCGGATCGGCGGCGCGCTCTTCGGTTTTGCCGCCTTTCTTGGGGGCTTTGCGCGCCAAGGGCGGCGCGGGGGGGGTATCGGGTATCAGCACCAATTTGGGTGGCGGCGCGGGGTTGAGGTCTATCCCCTGGCGCGGGGTGCCCTTGCCCTTCTTGTCTTGCAGGAAGCGCGCCCAATCGTCGGAAACCTCACGCGGTTCCTTGGATTGCGCCAGCGCCGGGGTGCTGAACAAATGCCCTGCCAACAGGGCGCAAAAGAGAGGAGAATACCGCATGTCAGTGCTTCTCCGAGAACGCTGCATTCATGGAATCGATAACCGGTTCAAGCATATACGTTGCAAAAGTGCGGGGCGCACTGCGGATATAGACCTCCCCGGTCATCCCCGCGCTCAGGGGGGGCAGTTTTGCCAAAGCAGTTTGGTCGAGCCGCGCTTTGACCTCAAAATAGCGCTCACCGGTGCGTTGATCGACCGTTGCATCGGCGGCCACATAGCTTACAGCGCCCTCAACCTTATCAAAAATACGCTGGTTAAGCGCAGAGATATTCATCTTTACACTCTGTCCGAGTTTGACATTGCCAATATCGCGCGGGGCGACGCGGGCATTGGCCTCAAAAATCGACCCCTCCGGCACCAATTCCGCGAAGGTTTCTCCCGGGCGCACCACGCCGCCAACCGTGCTCATCTGCACATGCACCAGCGTACCGGTCACCGACGCCCGGATTTCGCTGTTGGCCAATTCACTTTCGGCCGCGCGGAGTTGGTCGCTGGTTTGTTCAAGCTCGCCCAGAACATCGGTCAGTTTTTCAGACGTCAAGCGCGAATCGCGGGAGATAGTCTGGCGGATTTGCGATTGCGTTTCATCGATCTGGCTGGTGAGGGCATTGTCCTGAGAGGTCAGGCTGGCAAGCTCCGAGCGGCGATCGAGCAGGCGGGTTTGGATATCCCAGACCTGCTGGCGCGACAAATGCCCGCCTTTGGCCAATTGGTCGGCGGCCAGATATTGTTCTTCCAAAATAGCCACTTGCCGCCGCACCTGCTCCGTGCGGGCGCGGGCGCCCGCTTGCTGACGGCGGTAATTCTCCGTGCGGTTTTCCAGCGATTCGACCTCCGCCATCAACGCATTGCGGCCCTTTTCGAATTCGCGTTCCTGTTCCGACATAAATTGCGCCCCGGCAAGCGTAGTGCCGGGTGCATTGTTTTTCCAGTTATCGAGCCGAGACCCCAGCGTATTGATACGCGTGCCGGATTTTGCCAGCCGCTCGCTGAACGCTTTTTCTGCCTCAAGGCGCGTTTTGAGCGCCCGCAACACTTCGCGGCGTCCGCGCAACTTGGTCAGTTCCGCTTGGTTGAGCGCTGGGTCAAGCTCGAACAGGAGCTGCCCTTCTTTCACACGGTCACCGTCGCGCGCATGGATCGCCCGAACGGTGCCGCCCATCCGGTGTTGCAGCACCTTGTTCTGGCCTTGCATGATCAGGTTACCCGGCGCAACCACCGCGCTATCGAGCGGAAAGATCACCGCCCATCCGGTAAAAATAACCAAAGACAACAGGGCTATGCGGCCAAGCCTGCCCACCAGGTCGCCATGCCCGGTTTCCACCCCTTCGGCCCAAGCATCCGGGGATTGGGGTGCGGCAGGGGCCGTATTTTGGGCCATGGAAGGAACCATTTCACTCGAAGACGCATCGGATGAACGTTCGGCGTCGATCTGGTTCTGGGTTTTTTTGACCAGACCGATTTTAGCCAGAATGCCAGAATTCTTGGTGCTTGCCACGATCAACCCCCGTGTCGGAAGTCAGGTTGCTGGCCGGGCGGCATAATCCGGGAAAGACCGGGCGGTATTGGGTTGCCGCCGCCTTGTCCTGCAGGCGGAGCGCCGGGCGGGAGCGGGGTGCCGCCAGGGCCATGCCCGATCATCCCCCCTTGCAGGGTGGGCGGACCCTCGCCATGGTTCTGGAATTTGGGCGGCTGGGCCACGCTTACCTGGCCATTGCGCACGATCAGGATACGATCACAATTGCGAATAATAGCAGGGCTTTGCGTTGCCACCACCACGGTCACCTTATGCTCCTTGGCGGCCATCAATTGGCTGACCAGCGAAGCCTCGGCGTTTTGATCCATATTCGCATTCGGCTGATCCAGAATAAGCACCCGCGGCCCGCCATAGAGCGCACGCGCCAGGGCGATGCGATGTTTTTGGGACGCGGTGAGATAGGTCCGCCCTGAGCCGACCTGCGCTTGGTAGCCGCCCGGAATTTTCAAAATCATGTCGTGAGCGCCCGTGATTTTTGCCACGGTATAGACGGTCTGGATATCGAGTTTTGGATCAAACCTTGCAATATTGGCGGCAATCGGCCCCGGGAACAGCTGAATTTCCTGTGCCAGATAACCAATATTGCGCCCCCATTGGCCGGTTGGCCACAGCGACATTTCTGCCCCATCCAGGCGCACAACCCCGCTGGTGGGTTTGAGCGCGCCGCTCAAGATCCGCAACAAGGCCGATTTACCGGCCCCGGCATCGCCTGTAACGACCACCATTTCGCCGGGGCGAATATCAAAGGTGATGTTGTTGAGCACGGGTTCTGAGAAATTCTCGGGCTTGTAGACAATATTTTCAGCCCGCAAAAACCCCTTGGGGGCGGGTAGGTCTGGCCGGGTGTTGATGGATTTGTTTTCACCGGTCAGTTCTTCGATGTTTTTGTAAGCCGCCGTCCATTTGGAGATCGGGTCCCAGCCTGCGGTCAATTGCTCGATAGGCCCCAAAGCCTTGCCGGTCACGGTATTGACAAAGAAGATCATGGCACCGGACATATAACCCTTGACGACCAGATACGCGCCCCAAGCCATCAGGAAGACTTGCAAGGATTGCCGGAACGTACGGGCAAGGGCATAATAATTATTGCCCAGATCTGCGGCTTCCTCGCTTGCCTTGAGCGCCCCCGCTGTGCGGGCGCCCCAGATCGAGATGAAATTGGGCAAAAGCCCAAGCGAGCGGATATCTTCCTCATGCGTAAAGGTTGCCTGCGCAAAGCCAAGCGCCTCACCATCGGCCTTTTGCCCTTCCAGACGGCTGGGATCGGAAAAAACGCTATTGGCAACCGCGATTCCCGCCATAATGATCATGGCGGCCAGTGTGATGAGCCCGACCGTCCAGTGCACGAAAAACAGCAAGATCAAAAAAAGCGGGATATAGGGGAGATCAAACAGCGATACGAACGAGCGGGAGCCCATAAAGCCGCGCACGATGCCGTAATCGCGCAGATATTGTGCGGCTTGAGATGTCCCCTGCGGCATCTGGGAGAATTTGGCAAACAGCTTGCGCGAAACGATCACGGTGTAGCGCGCGGCAAGGCGCTGGGCTATCCGCCCGCGCACGGCCTCCAGAACGCCATAAACCAGCAGCATGAACAACGCGATCAGCGTGAGATAAACAAGGGTCGGTACGCTGCCAGAAGCGAGCACGCGGTCATAGACCTGCAGCATGTGGAAGGAGGGTACCAGCAAAAGGGCATTGCTGACCACCGACATGATCAGCAAGGAGCGCATATGCCCCGCTCCGTAAAGACGCCACAACGAACTGAATACAGACATTACGCAACTCCCACTCAACGGGAGATTAGAAACCACATTATCGTTAATCGATCTTGAATGCCGGGGAATTTCATCAACCTTAATGTTAAATTAATTATTTAAATTATTGAAATTAAACAATAATCAAAAAATATTATTTTTTGATCCTCCGTGTCCTTCTCCCGCCCTTTTACCTCGATCTTGCCCCAAACGCGGTCTGATAAATCGTGCAGATAAAATCGGTTGTCGCACAGCCTATCCACAAGGCAGCCTATCGACAAGAAAGATGGGGACACAAATCGGGGCAAGGCGCGGGGACCATGCTCATTCGTTTGATCGCGGCGTGGCCGATACGCTCCGGCCACACGCCCTACCACAAGCAGATGCAACAACCTGTTGAGGCTCCACAGCTGGGCGCCCGCATTAATCCCGGAAGAGGCCAACAAGATCCTTGATGTATAATTGAAATTCAAAACGACATCGACCGTTCTCCGGGGTTAATGCGGGGTCCCAGCTAGAGCAATTCCGGCGATCGTTGGAACCGGTTTCACGTCCGGAATTACGTTAAAACAAAGAGATAGAGCGTTTCAGGCGAGTCAATCTTCGCTGGAAAAGCTCTAGAGCGTTTTCTCACATTAGCGGCTGGATACGCAGAAACATTTGTGTGCGTTTACCCTCTTGACGCTTGCCGCCCGCCTGCCGATACGGGGGTATGCTCATGCGCCTTGTGCTCCGTTTGCTGATGCTGGCAGGTTTGGTTGTGGCTTTTGGCGGGCCGGCCTATGCGGATCTGCGCGTATGCAACACAACCAATAGCCGGGTCGGGCTGGCGCTGGGCTATCTGGATGGTGAAACCTGGATTTCCGAAGGTTGGTTCACGCTCAAACCGCAGCGCTGTGAAATTATCATCCGGGGCAAGCTCGGGGCGCGCTATTTTTATATTCACGCCCTTGATTACGACCGCGGCGGTAACTGGAGCGGCCCGAATATCTTGTGTACGCGCGAGGTTGAATTCTCGATCCGCGGCCCGCTCGATTGTTACGCGCGCGGCTATGACCGGGCCGGGTTTCTGGAAATCGATACTACCCAGCAGCCAGATTGGACGGTCGAACTTTCCGAAGGCGGGCTGGTGCAATCGCGCTAAACCCTCTATGGTTGGTCCATGCTTGCGGATGCGCATGAAGCGCGGCACGCTCGCATGAGGAGAACCATACCATGCGCCGCAACCGCCGCACCAAATTGATCGCCACGTTGGGGCCCGCCGTCGAGACCGACGAGGCCGTACAGGCGCTGTTTATGGCGGGGGCAGATGTTTTCCGCATCAATATGAGCCATTCCAGCCACGATGTCTTGCGTGCACGCGTGGCCCAGATCCGCCGGATAGAGGTGGCGCTTGACCGCCCCATCGGCATTCTGGCCGATTTGCAAGGCCCGAAACTGCGGGTGGGAACCTTCGCCCAAGGGCCGGTGCCGCTCAAAGCCGGGCAGATTTTCGCACTCGATTCCAACCCCGCCCCCGGCGATGAAGCCCGCGTGCATCTGCCGCATCCGGAAATTCTGGCAGCCTTGCGGCCAGGCCATCGCGTGCTGATCGATGACGGCAAGATGCTGTTCCGCGTTGAGGAAGCAAACCCGGAACGCGCGCTCATTCGCGTGGAGGTTACCGGCACGATTTCCAACAAAAAAGGGGTCAGCCTGCCCGATACCTTGCTGCCCTCTTCCGCCCTCACCGACAAAGACCGCGCCGACCTGACCGCCGCCCTTGAAGCGAATGTGGATTGGATCGCGCTGTCCTTTGTGCAACGGCCCGAAGATGTGGCAGAAGTGCGCAAGATCGCGCGGGGCCGGGCGCTGGTCATGTCCAAGCTCGAAAAACCGCAAGCCATTGAACGGCTTGATGAGATCATGGAACTCTCCGATGCCTTGATGGTCGCGCGCGGCGATCTGGGGGTCGAAATGCCCCTTGAAGTCGTGCCGGGGCTGCAAAAGCGCATCACGCGCCTTGCGCGCCGCATGGGCAAGCCGGTGGTTATCGCCACCCAGATGCTCGAATCGATGATCACCAGCCCCACCCCCACCCGGGCGGAGGTCTCGGATGTCGCAACCGCCGTGTTCGAGGGCGCGGATGCCGTGATGCTCTCCGCAGAAAGCGCGGCGGGACAGTACCCGGTAGAGGCGGTCAAAACCATGAACCGGATCGCCGAATCGGTGGAAACCGACGCCAATTACCCGCTTTTGCTGGCAGGGCAGCGCTCCCCACCTGAATCAACCGGCGCGGATGCCATTGCCGCCGCCGCCCGCTCGGTTGCCGAAACGCTCGATCTCAAGGCCATCGTCGCCTGGACTGCCAGCGGCGCGACCGCCTTGCGCATCGCCCGTGAGCGGCCCTATCCGCCCATTCTGACCCTCACAACCAGCCGCGCCACGGCACGACGGCTGGCGCTGGTATGGGGGGTCCATGCCGTGGTGGGGGATGACCCCAAGGATGTCGATGATATGGCGCGGATGGGCACAGATATAGCGCGCGAGCAAGGCTTTGCCGCGCCGGGCCAGCGGGTTATTCTGGTCGCGGGGGTGCCTTTTGGCACGCCGGGCGCCACCAATATGCTGCGCATTGCCTTTGTTGGCGCAAAATAGCGCAAAACCAGATCGCATTTCCGCTGATCGGGCGAATTTTAACCCCTGGTTTTGCTTTGTGAAAAGCGTGATATAAGAAGATATATTGGGCCATCGGCGCGTGGTATAAACGCCATACACTGGGCCTGATGAGGGTTCTTGGCAAGATAGGGCGCAAGGGAGTTGTGTTTGCCATCCGTTTCGCGCGCGGCGGCGCCCATCCCGCATATTCCCGCAGAACCAAAGCTGGCCTTCATCGCCTCGCAAGCGGCGGAGGCACAATTGGCGCTCAAACGCCTCACCCGGTTCTATCCCGCCCATGATGCCAAGGAGGCCGATGTGGTGGTCGCCTTGGGCGGGGACGGTTTGATGCTCTCTGCCCTGCACCGTTTCATGGCCTCCTCCAAGCCGATTTATGGTATGAACCGGGGCTCGGTCGGGTTTTTGATGAACGAATTCCGGGAAGATGGGCTTATCGACCGTATCCGGGCGGCGAGCCTTAGCATCGTGCATCCGCTGGTGATGGAAGCGCGCAATACTGCCGGCGAGGTTACGCGTGCGCGCGCGCTCAACGAGGTCTCGATTTTGCGGCAATCCTACCAGGCTGCCAAACTCGAAATTTCGGTGGATGGTACCGTGCGTTTGCCCGAACTGGTTGCCGATGGCGTCATGCTCTCGACGCCTACGGGCTCCACGGCCTATAATTATTCGGTCAATGGGCCGATTTTACCGCTCGATGCGCCGCTGGTGGCGCTGACCCCGATTTCCGGCTTCCGCCCACGCCATTGGCGCGGCGCGCTGCTTTCTGATCATGTGCGCGTGCATATCCGGGTGCTGGAAGGCGAAAAGCGCCCGGTTGCGGTGTTTGCCGATCATTTTGAACTGCGCGATGCCCGCGAGGTTGATATAATGATGGAGCATACGGTTAATTTATACCTGCTCCACGATTCCGGCCACTCGCTCGAAGAGCGGATCATCCGCGAGCAATTCGGCGCTTAGAGCGTTTTTTTGATGGAATCTTTTTGATGGAATCGTTGCCGCGAAGCTGCGAATGGCGGCCTTGTCAAACGGGTAGCCTTGTCAAATAGGGCGCCTTCTCAATCCGGCACGACCGCGATGGCCTGAATTTCCACCTTGGCGCGGTTTTCGATCAACCCGGCAACCTGCACGGCGGCCATGGCCGGAAAATGCTTGCCGATAACGGCGCGATAAGCTGCCCCAATTTCTTTGAGACGGGCGGAATATTCCTGTTTGTCAATAAAATACCAGGTCATGGAGGTAATATGCTCCGGCCCCGCCCCGCCTGTTTTGAGCACCGCGACGATATTATCGAGGGTCTGGCGCACCTGCTCCACAAGATCGTCACTCTCGAACTGGGCTTGCGCGTTCCACCCGATCTGCCCGCCGACAAAAAGGGTTTTGCCGCGCGCGGCGATGCCATTGGCGTAACCGATGGGTTTGGCCCAGCCATCTGGTTGAAGGATCTCATGGATTGTTTCTAGTCTTTGCATTTTTATTGATCCTTGATGAGTTCACGCGCGATGATCAGTTTTTGTACTTCGCTGGCGCCTTCATAAATGCGCAGGGCGCGGATTTCACGGTAGAGTTTTTCGACCATCTCGCCAGAACGCACGCCGCGCCCGCCAAACATCTGCACCGCACGATCAATCACTTGCTGCGCGTTTTCGGTGGCGGCGAGCTTGGCCATGGCGGCCTCCTGCGTGGTGGGGCGCTTTTGGACATCGCGTTGCCAGGCCGCGCGTGCAACCAGCAGGGCGGAAGCATCGATCTGGAGCGCCATTTCGCCCAAAGCGGCCTGCGTGAGGTGCAGATCCGCCAAGGTGCCCCCGAACATTTTGCGCGTGCGGGCATGCGCAACCGCTTCTGCCAGCGCGCGGCGGGCAAAGCCCAAGGCGGCTGCGGCCACCGAGGCGCGGAAAATATCGAGCGTGCGCATGGCGATCTTGAAGCCTTCTCCCCCCGCTCCCAGGCGACGCGACGCGGGGATACGGCACGCCTCAAAGCGGATGGTGGCGAGCGGGTGGGGCGCGATCACGTCAATCCGCTCGGCGATCGAAAAGCCCGGATCATCAGCATAGACCACAAAAGCGGAAATACCGCGTGTGCCCGGGGCTTCGCCGGTACGGGCAAACACGGTATACACATCGGCGATGCCGCCATTGGAAATCCACGTCTTTTCGCCGTTCAGCACGTAATGGCTGCCTTCAAGCCGCGCTTGGCAGGCCATGGCCGCGACATCAGACCCTGCCTCTTTTTCGGATAGCGCGAAGGCGGCCAGCCATTCCCCGCGCGCGACTTTGGGCAAAATCTCCGCTTTAAGCGCAGGCTCGCCCGCAAGGTTGATCGCGCCGGTGCCCAGCCCCTGCATGGCGAAGGCGAAATCGGCCAATCCGTCGTGGAAGGCCAGCGTTTCGCGCGCAAGGCAGATCTTGCGCGAATCGATCGGCGCATCAAGGGGCACACAGGCGGTGAGCAACCCGGCCTGCCCCAGGGTTTTTACCAAGGCGCGGCAAGCGGTATCGGTATCGGCATGGTCAATGCCAACCAACCCGCCCGAAGTGACAAAGGCATCGAGCGTTTGGGCGTAAGCGCGGTGCTCGGGGCCATAAAACGGCCAATCGAGCGAAGTGCGCGGCAAAACGGGGGCGGAAGCCGAAGCGGGGGAGGAGCCATGCGCCATCTGTGCCTCAATTGCCTTCAAAGACCGGCTTGGTCTTGGCCGCAAACGCTTCAAACGCCCGGCGGAAATCGCCGGTCGCCATGCAGATCGCCTGCGCCTGCGCCTCGGATTCGATCATCTCCTCAAGGCCCATCGCCCATTCCTGATTGAGCATGGTTTTGGTGATGCCATGCGCGAAATATGGGCCATCGGCGAGGCTATGGGCGAGTTTGAGCGCCTCCGCTTCCAGAATTTCCGGGTTATGCAGCGCGTTATAAAAGCCCCAGGCCAGCCCTTCTTCGGCGCGCATGGCCCGGCCTGTGAACAGCAATTCGGCCGCACGCCCCTGCCCGATCAGGCGGGGGAGAATGCCGCACGCCCCCATATCGGCCCCCGCAAGCCCGACACGGGTGAATAAAAACGCGGTTTTGGCGGCGGGGGTTGCCAGCCGCAAATCCGCCGCCATGGCGAGAATAGCCCCCGCGCCCGCGCAAATGCCATCAACCGCTGCGATAATCGGCTGCGGGCAACGGCGCATGGCTTTGACCACATCGCCGGTCATACGGGTAAAGGCGAGCAGATCGGGCATGGCCATGCGGGTGAGCGGTTCGATAATCTCGAACACATCGCCCCCCGAGCAGAAATTCCCGCCCTCCCCGGTCAAAACCACCGCGCGCACATCTTCCGCATAGGCCAGATCGCGGAACAGATCCCGCATTTCGGCATAGGATTCGAAGGTCAATGGGTTTTTCTTGTCCGGGCGGTTGAGGCGCAAGGTCGCAACCCGGCCATTGGCAGAAACCTGCCAGATAAAATGCTTGGGCTGATACGTCGCAAAGGGTCGCAAATGGCCGCGCATAGTGGCGCGCTCCCCGCCTGAAGAGACGGGGGAGAGGGTATTTTCGGCGTTATCGCCCGCTTTGGGTATGTGTGCACTCATCCGGCCATGACCTCCCCGCCTGCCACCACAATCGCTTGCCCGTGGATGCTGCCTGCGCCCGCGCCTGCAAGCCAGAGCGCAGTGTCCGCCACTTCTTGCGGCAGCACAAGCCGCCCTTGCGGATTGCCCTTGGCAAATTCAGCCCGAATTTCGTGCGCGCTTTTGCCTGTTTTGGCGTTAATAGCGGCCACAGCGGTTTCAACCAGCGGGGTTTCGGTATAGCCGGGGCAGATCGCATTGACCGTAATGCCGCTGGTTGCCAGCTCACAGGCCAGCGCGCGGGTTAGGCCGATCACGCCGTGTTTGGCCGCGCAATACGCGCTCACATAGCCAAACCCTTTGAGCCCCGCCACCGAGGCGATGGTGATAACCCGCGCATCGTTATGGGCCGCCCCGCGCGCCTTCAGATCCGGCAGCACCGCTTGCGTTACCGCGAACACGCTGGTCAAATCCACCGCGATCACCTTGTTCCAGAAGGCCAGATCCATTTTGGCGAAGGGAGCACTGGGCGCCTCCCCGGCATTATTGACCAGAATATCCACCGGCCCAAGCGCCAAGCGCGCGCGCATAAGCCCTTGCGCAATAGCTTCCGGCGCGGTGACATCAAACCCTGCCGCGATATGCACGCAGGCGGCCGGGTTTTGCGCGGCAATTTCCGCCGCCACCTGTTGCAAGGGCCCCTCGCGCCGTCCGGCCAGCGTGAGGCGCGCCCCCGCTTGGGCATAAGCAAGCGCGATGGCCGCGCCAATGCCGCTGCCCGCGCCGGTAATCAGCGCATGCCGTCCTGCAAGGGCGCCGCCTGCGCCAGAGCCGCCCGCCTTATGCGGATCCACCGAGGGAGATGCCAGACGATTCATGGTTTTTGCCCCGTTTGCGCCCGCTCCAGGTTGCTTTCATACTGCCCTTTGCCAGACAGATATTGCTTGGGCCAAGGCACGGTTTTAAGCCCGATTCTTGCCGCTTCGTGCAGCGTAAAGGCCGGATCTGCCAGATGCGGCCGTGCGAGCGCACATAAATCGGCCCGACCCGCTCCGATAACCGAATTGACGTGATCGGCCTCCGAAATCGCCCCGACCGCGAGGGTGGGGATGCCGACCTCGTTGCGGATCTTGTCGGCGAACGGGGTTTGGAACAGGCGACCATAGACCGGTTTTTCCGCCTTCACCACCTGCCCGGAGGAGCAATCGATCATATCGGCGCCCGCTTCCTTGAACATCCGCGCAAAAATCGCGGCGTCCTCGGGCGTATTGCCGCCCTCATACCAATCATGGCAGGAAAGCCGCACGCTGATCGGTTTATCGGCAGGCCAGGCCGCCCGCACCGCCTTGAACACTTCGAGCGGAAAGCGGGCGCGGTTTGCATGCGAGCCGCCATAATCATCAGTACGGTGATTGGTAAGCGGCGAAAGGAAGGACGAAAGGAGATAGCCATGCGCGGCGTGGAATTCCAGCCAATCGGTCCCCGTACGGGCGGCACGCACCGTTGCGGCGACAAAATCGGCCTTCACCCGGTCCATATCAGCGCGGTCCATGGCTTTGGGGACAGAAGAATGCGCCAGATACGGCAAGGCGGAAGCCGAGATCAGCGGCCAAGCACCGCTTTCCAGCGGTTGATCGATCCCCTCGAAGGCGCGTTTGGTCGCGCCCTTGCGCCCGGCATGGCCGATCTGGAGACCCACCTTGGCCGCAGAATTACCATGGATGAAATCGACGATCCGCTTCCAGCCTGCCTCCTGCGTATCGTTCCAGAGCCCAAGACAGCCGGGGGTGATGCGCGCATCGGGCGAAACGCAGGTCATCTCGCCAAAAACCAGCCCTGCCCCGCCCATCGCGCGCGCGCCCAGATGCACGAGGTGGAAATCATCGGGCACGCCATCGGTGGCGGAATACATCGCCATAGGGGAAACCACGATACGGTTGGGCAGCGTTACCGAACGCAGGGTATAGGGCGTAAACATGGGCGGCGGGGTGCGCCCCTCGCCTGGGGGCACGCCGGCTTGGCGCGCGAACCAATCTTCATAGCCTTCCAGCCATTTGGCATCGCGCAGGCGCAAGCTTTCATGGCTGATACGCTGCGAGCGGGTGAGCATGGAATACATGAATTGTTCGGGTGGCAGGGTATCGGCATAACGCTGCCCCACAACCTCGAACCATTCCATAGCGTTGCGAGCCGCGTTCTGGATCCGCGCGACATCGACACGCCGCACAGCCTCATACGCTTCAAGCACGGCAGGGATATGATCCCGCGTATGGCCCGTTTTTTCAAATTGCCGTGCCAGTTCAATCGCGTCGTCAAAGGCCAGCTTGGTGCCCGACCCAATGGCGAAATGCGCGGTATGGGCGGCATCCCCCATCAAGACGATATGGCTGTTGCCGTTATAATGGTGCCATGTATCGCAGATCAACCGGTTGAAATTCAGCCAGGCCGAGCCGCGTAGATGGCGGGCATTGGTCATGAGTTTGGCCCCGCCGAGCACATCGGCGAACAGGGTCTGGCAAAATTCGATCGAGCCTTGCTGGTCGAGTTCGCCCAATTTGTGTTTTTCATAGGCTTCTTCGGTTGTTTCAATGATGAAAGTGGAGGTGGTATCATCGAATTTATAGATATGCGCCTGAAACCAGCCATGGTCCGTTTTGCGAAAATCGAAGGTAAAGGCGTCATAAAGCCGGTTGGTCCCCAGCCAGATATAGCGGTTGGGCCGCACCAGAAGATCGGGCTTGAAGGCCTCCTCGTAGCGGTTGCGGATCACTGAATTGATCCCATCTGCCGCGATAATCAGGTCGGCATCGGGGAATTCGAGATCGCTTTTGACATCGCGCTCGAAGATCAGCTCCACGCCCAGTTCCTCGCAGCGTTTTTGCAAGATATTGAGGAGTTTCCTGCGCCCTATCCCCACAAAGCCATGGCCGGTTGTGCGCTGTTTGGTGCCCTTGAACCACAGCTCAATGTCATCCCAATGGTTGAAGGCATCCTCGACCGCATGGGCGGTTTCAGGGTCCCATTGCCGCATGGCCTGCATGGTCGCATCTGAAAACACGACCCCCCAGCCGAAGGTATCGTAGGGGCGGTTA
>CAZGKS010000017.1:0-1254 GCA_964526275.1 uncultured Methylobacterium sp.
AGGTCATAGACCGCGATCGTGCCCGCCGATTTTTTGTCGAGCCCATAAGCCAGCGCAGCAGCGGTTGGCTCGTTGATGATGCGCAAAACTTCCAGGCCCGCGATTTTACCGGCATCCTTGGTGGCTTGGCGTTGGGCATCGTTGAAATAAGCCGGAACGGTAATGACCGCCTGATCCACGGTAGCGCCCAGATACGCTTCCGCCGTTTCTTTCATCTTCATCAAGGTGAAGGCGGAAATCTGCGAGGGGGAATATTTCTTGGTATCGGCTTCGACCCAGGCATCGCCGTTATCGGCCTTGACGATCGAATAGGGCACCAGCCCCTTGTCCTTTTGGGTCAGCGGATCGTTATACGTCCGGCCGATCAAGCGCTTGATCGCAAAAAACGTCCGCTCGGGATTTGTAACCGCCTGCCGTTTGGCGGGCTGGCCAACCAGCCGCTCGCCATCTTGCGTGAACGCGATGATCGAGGGGGTCGTGCGCGCCCCTTCCGAATTTTCGATCACCTTGGGCGTGCCGCCTTCCATGACGGCCACGCAGGAATTGGTGGTGCCAAGATCGATACCAATGACTTTACCCATAATATGCCCCTTTCAAGCGAGCCGGTTTTCTTGCCCGAAGCGCGCAAAAACCGTAGTTTCATAAAGGATGCGGACCACGTGGCCCTTGTTTCGCGATATAGGGGTGTCTGGCTGGGACAACAAGAGGCATCGGCGCAAAACAACCATCTATTTGTTCAAAACCGTTATAACCCCAGTTCCTCCGGTGTGCGCCCCCGCCGCGCTTTATAAAGCGGAAAGCGCCAACCGGCGATCAACGCCGCCGCCCGCAGGCTGAACGCGCTGCCTGCGCCGATCATCACGGCGACATCGCGCGGGAGCGACAAGCCGTTGAGCGCGAGCAGATACATCGCAGCGCCCAAAAAGGCAGCAGAGGCATAAATCTCGCCGCGCAGGATGACCGGGCTCTCTGCCCCCATAATATCGCGGATAAAGCCGCCCACCACCGCTGTCATGACCCCGCAGGTGGTCGCCACGGCAAATCCGTGGCTGCGCGCAGCTTCCGCCCCCAGCACACAGGCTACAGACATCCCCACCGCATCGAACCACAACAGTACCTTGAGCCGCGATTGCGGAATATGCGCCAGAAAAAACGTGGAAGCGGCCACAAGCGCGCATACAACCAGATAGGTTGGGTCCCGCACCCAGAAAACCGGCATATGCCCCAGCACCAGATCGCGGAAGGTTCCCCCGC
>CAZGKS010000017.1:1264-5761 GCA_964526275.1 uncultured Methylobacterium sp.
CCCAAAGCCAGCACGTCGGCGCCGCGCACCGGCAGCGCCACCGGCTGCCAGGAATCGGCGAGATCGAGCAGATGGGTCCATTGCATGGTGGCCTCGGCGCAGGGCCGCGCCTCCAGCGACCGTTCCGCCGCCCACCGGGTCAGCACCAGATCGCGGAAGGTTCCCCCGCCAATGGCCGTCACGGTGCCCAGAAACACAAAGCCGACAATATCCATCTGCTTGCGCGAGGCCGTCAGCGCTCCGGAAATGGCAAAGACCACAATGCCAAGCCAGCTTAGAACCCGTAACAGCTCGGGAAAAGAGGGAAATTCAGGCAGCATCCGGATATTCCTGCAAGGATGAGACGCAGCAGCCTTGAGCAGGATAGGGTTTAAGAAAACCATATCCTGCTCTTCTCTCGATGTGCAAAAACGCGTCTTTTGCGCTTGATAGGTCTATCAAACGCAAAAACGCTATGGACCAGGATAGGGTTTAAGGAAACCATATCCTGCTCTTCTCTCGATGTGCAAAAACGCGTCTTTTGCGCTTGATAGGTCTATCAAACGCAAAAACACTATGGCTTACAAGCTGCGCTGGATTTCCTCCACGCGGAAGCATTCGATCACGTCGCCGACCTTCACATCCTCGTAATTGGCAAAGGCCATGCCGCAATCTTGTCCTGCGGGCACTTCCTTCACTTCATCCTTGAAGCGCTTGAGGGTTTTGAGCGTCCCTTCATGGATCACCACATTGTCGCGGATGAGGCGCACCTTCGCGCCGCGCTCCACCTTGCCATCGGTCACCAGACAGCCGGCAACATTGCCGATCTTGGAGACATTGAACACCTGCCGCACTTCGGCATTGCCCAGCATGGCTTCGCGCAAGGTTGGTGCCAATAGGCCAGACATGGCCGCTTTTACATCATCCACAAGGTCGTAAATGATATTGTAATAGCGAATTTCAACGCCTGAGCGGTCGGCAGCCTCCCGCGCCTCCTTGTGCGCACGTACATTGAAGGCCAGAATGACCGCCCCGGTTGCGCTGGCCAAGGTGACATCGGATTCCGTAATACCGCCAACGCCGGTATGGAGCACGCGGGCGCGCACTTCGTCGTTGCCCAGTTTTTCGACCGAAGCGGTGATTGCCTCAACCGAACCTTGCACATCGCCCTTGATAACCAGCGGGAATTCCTTTTTGCCCGCAGAATCCTTGGCCAGCTTCATCAGATCCACAAGGCTGCGCGATTGTCCCCCGCCCCGTACAGCCGCTTGATCGCGCTTCTGACGCTCGCGATACGCCGTGATTTCGCGCGCACGGGCCTCGTTTTCGACCACAGCCACGCGGTCTCCGGCCTCCGGAGCGCCCTGGAAGCCCAGCACCTCCACCGGCAGGGAAGGCGGCGCGGAGTCAATTTGTGCGCCTTTATCGTCGATCAACGCGCGCACGCGGCCCCATTGCGCCCCGGCAACCACAATATCCCCGGCTTTGAGCGTACCGCGCTGCACCAGAACGGTGGCAACCGGCCCGCGCCCGCGATCGAGCTTGGCCTCCACGACTGTCCCTTCCGCCGGGCGGTCTGGATTGGCCTTGAGTTCAAGCACTTCGGCTTGCAACTGAATGGCTTCGAGCAATTTGTCGAGATTGAGTTTCTGCTTGGCGGAAACCTCGATTTCAAGCGTATCGCCGCCCATGCTTTCCACCTGAATATCGTGCTGCAACAATTCTGTGCGCACACGCTCGGGTTTGGCATCGGGCTTGTCGATTTTGTTGATCGCCACGATCAGCGGCACTTTTGCCGCTTTCGCGTGGTGGATCGCCTCGATCGTTTGCGGCATCACGCCGTCATCGGCCGCAACCACCAGGATCACGATATCGGTGACCTTGGCGCCGCGCGCGCGCATGGCGGTAAAGGCGGCATGGCCTGGCGTATCGATAAAGGTAACCTTGCCGCCCAAAGGCGTTGTCACCTGATACGCGCCAATATGCTGGGTGATCCCGCCCGCTTCGCCAGAGACGACGTTGGTTTTGCGGATTGCATCGAGCAAGGAGGTCTTGCCGTGATCGACATGGCCCATAATGGTCACGACCGGCGGGCGCGGCAGCAGCACGGTATCGGTGTCGGTGTCGGTGAACAGGCCGTCCTCGACATCCGCCTCCGCCACACGGCGCACGCTATGCCCCAAATCTTCGGCAACCAGTTGGGCGGTATCGGCGTCGATCACATCGGTGATCTTGTGCATCTGGCCCTGTTTCATCAGGAAGCGGATCACATCGACCGCGCGTTCCGACATCCGGTTGGCCAGTTCCTGAATGGTGATCGTTTCTGGAACGATCACTTCACGGGTGATTTTCTCACGCGGCTCGCTTGCGCCGCCCTTCATCCGTTGCACCCGGCGCTTGAAAGCTGCGAGCGAGCGGGTTTTTTCGTCATCGCTGCCAAAAACGCTGGTAACTGTGAGGCGGGTGCGGGATTTCTCGCCGCCCTTGCCCCGCTCCGCCTTGACCGGCGCCGGGGCTTTTACCCCACCCTTACGGGCGCGGGCGTCTTCCTCGTCGCGGTCCTTGACAGAAACCTTGGCAGGGCCAGTGCCGATTTCCCGTTTGGGACGCAGGCCCTCCAGCTCTTCGATAACCCCGCTTGCGGCAGGGGGGCGGCCAATGCCGGGCGGCCTGCTCCCGGCAGGACGCGCACCAGGCGCGGGCGCCTGACCGGGCTTGGGCGCAAAGCCCAACCGCACGGTGCCGGGCGCGCGTTCCGCTGTCGGGCGATCCCCGGTCGGCCGGGGCGGCGCGCCATCGCGCGGGCGATCATTCTGGCCTGGACGAAAGGCGTTTTCGCGGCGACCATCGCTGGGGGACGCTGAACGGTTGGAGCGCGCAGGCGCATCGAGACTGGGCGGACGCGCCCCGGCATCGCGCAACATCGGGGCGCTGCGGCCAGCAGAAGGACCAGAAGTGTTGCGCGGGGATTGGGTGGGCGCAGACGATTTATTCAAAGCCGGATTGGGCGATTTATTCAAGAACGACAACGTTTTGGCTGCCGCAGCAACCGCTGCGGGCGCAAGGGTGGATTTAACCTCCACCGGCGGTGCGGCGGGCGCAGAAACCGGCGCGGAAGCGGAAACGATCCGCCCGGATTCGGCGACCAAGGGTCCTGGCTTTTGTGGTGCCGATGCGCGCATTTCTGCCGCAGCGCCCTGCCCTTCCGGGCTTGCTGCGGGCGCGGTAATCTCGGCAATAACCGGCGTTTCGCTCCGGGCAGCGGCCTCTGCCGCCGCGCGGGCAACAGCGGCTTGCTCTGCCTGCTCTGCGGCCTGGCGCGCACGCGCCTCGTCTTCCGCCGCCTTGGCATTGGCCTCGCGGCGGATGCGATCGTCCTCATCGCGCTGGCGTGCGGCCACGAGCACCTGCATCTGGCGTTCGCGCTCGGCATCCGTGAGGGTGCGGCCTGACGTTTCAGGCTTTTTGGCAACAGGCGGCGGCCCTGCTTTGGGCTTGAGATCGATCGCCTGCGGACGCGGGGCGAGCGTACCTTCCGGCGCGCCGGTGCGGCGTTTCACCGTCTCGACCACGACCGCTTTGGTGCGCCCATGCGAAAAGCTCTGCTTGACGATCTCGTGCTCCACCGGACGCTTGAGGGTTAGCGTCTTGGAAGCCGGTTTGTCGCCGTTGGGGTTATTTTCGCTCATGCCTGTCTTTGTCCCGGGGAAGATCCCCTATTTTCGTTCAACTCGGGTTGGAGCGGAGTTTTGGCTGTAACTAAGCCAAATCCGTGCCATTTTTCTGCACGCATCAAAAACGCACTGGAAAGAGCGTGCTCTGTCAGCGCCGCATGTATCACAGTTTCACGCCCCAAGGACAGAGCTAATTCCGCCTTTGTGAAGCCTAAAATACGTTTTGGTGCCTTACCGGCAACACCTTTGGCATAAACCGTGCGCCAAAGCCGTTCAATTTCGGCCCCGGAACCGTCTTCAGCCTGCACCAGAACCGCAATGGGGGCATGTAACGCCGCGATTTTTTCAAATCCGGTCGTTACCGCGCCGCCCTTGTTCCCCAGCGCCAGCATGCCCAAGGCCTCTTGCCGGAGCAAAGCATCGATACATTCCTCAAGGCCATCCGGTATTTTCACCGGCGTCTTGAGCGCGCGCGCGAACGTGCCCGCCTTGATCGCCTTGCGCAGGCATTCCGCACGGGGCGTAAGCCATACGCCGCGTCCGGGCAGCTTTGCGCGAAGATCGGGCACGATCTCCCCTTGCGGTCCCAGCACAAACCGCAACAAATCGGCGACCTTGTGCTGTTGCCGTGTGAGCGCGCACAACCGCAGGGGGCCGATTTTCTCGGGCCCCGAATCGGTCTCTTCCACCGCCTTCACAGGGCGGGGCGGCCTGCCCTCTGGCAGCGCGGGGCCATTTTGCGTGCGCTGATCTTGCACGGGCAGATCTTGCATGGGCAGATCTTGCGCTTGCAGCGTGATTTCCCCCACCCTATCCGGATCATGCGCGCGCGCCTCCCCGATAG
>CAZGKS010000017.1:5771-9111 GCA_964526275.1 uncultured Methylobacterium sp.
GGCTTCCTCGCTCACGGAATCGGTGGTTTCCTCTGCGGCATCCTCAGGCGCGGACTCCTCGAGGGTAGGCTCCGGGGGCGCCTCGATCCACCCCATCGCAATCCTCGCGTTCATCACCAAAGCTTCTGCATCGGCGCGGGAGATGTTGAGCGGGGTGAGATAGCCGGGCACCCGCACGGTTTCGCTGCCCTTTTTCTCGGTCCAGCCGACCAGATCATCGGCAGAACACCCGGCGAGATCTTCCAGCGTTTTGACCTCGTTTTCGCCCAAAGCAACCAGCATGGCCGAAGTGACACCGGGCACGGCGAGCACGGAATCCTCAACCCCCAGCGCTTGGCGCTTTTGCTGGAATTCCGCCTCGATCCGTTCCAGATGTGCCCGCGCGCGATTTTGCAATTCGTCGGCGGTATCTTCATCGAAGCCTTCAATCGCCAGCATATCCGTGCGGTCAATATAGGCGATATCCTCGATGCTCGAAAACCCTTCCGAGGCGAGCAATTGGGCCGCCATTTCATCGATATCGAGCACGCTCATGAACAGTTGCGAGCGCTCGGTAAACACGCGCTGGCGGCGCTCGCTCTCTTCGGTTTCGGTCACGATATCAATGTTCCAGCCGGTCAATTGCGAGGCAAGGCGCACATTCTGCCCGCGCCGCCCGATCGCCAGCGAAAGCTGGTCATCGGGCACCACCACCTCAATGCGTTCGGCTTCTTCATCGAGCAGCATCTTGGCAACTTCGGCGGGCTGCATGGCATTGGCCAGAAACGAGGCCATGTTTTCAGACCATGGAATAATATCCACCCGCTCGCCTTGCAGTTCCTGCACCACCGCCTGCACGCGCGAGCCGCGCATGCCCACGCAGGCGCCCACGGGATCAATGGACGAATCGCGGCTGATCACCGCCATTTTCGCGCGGGAGCCAGGGTCGCGCGCCACGGCTTTCACCTCGATAATGCCGTCATAGATTTCCGGCACTTCCTGCATGAACAATTTGGCCATGAACATGGGATGCGTGCGCGAAAGGAAAATCTGCGGGCCGCGCGCTTCGCGTTTTACATCAAACAGATACGAGCGGATACGATCGCCGGGGCGGAAAACCTCCCGCGGGATCAGTTCTTCGCGCTTGATAACCGCTTCGCCCTTGCCCAGATCGACGATAACATTGTTATATTCCACGCGCTTGACCACTCCATTGATGATCTCGCCGATCCGGTCCTTGAATTCCTCGTATTGGCGGTCGCGCTCGGCTTCGCGCACCTTTTGCGTGATCACCTGCTTGGCGGCCTGCGCCGCCATGCGGCCAGCATCCACGGGGGGGAGGATGTCGGTCAGCTCATCGCCGATTTGTACGCTGGGGTCTTTGCGGCGGGCATCGGCGAGTGAGATCTCGCGCGAATCGTTCTCAATGGCTTCCACCACGGTCAGCACGCGGATGATTTTTACCTCACCGGTACGCGGATGGATCGATGAGCGAATATCGGTCTCCGACCCATACCGCGATTTGGCGATTTTGACATAAGCGTCTTCCATCGCGGAAAGTACAACCTCGCGGTCGATCATTTTCTCGCGCGCGACCGCATCGGCGATCTGGATGAGTTCGAGCCGGTTGGCGGAAACGGAGGGGGAAAGCGCCATGGTTTGCTCCTCAAAAGCCCATTCGGGCGGGTTCTTGTGCCTGTTCGGGCAGGGTTTCACCGCAAGGCGGTGGGCAGGGGGTCAGGCTGGGTTGCGTTTGAAGCGCCCCGGCCCTTTGGTTTTCTTGACAGCCTTTTGCGGGCGCGCGCCCGGTTGATACACAGGACGGGCAGGCGCGGCCTCTGAAGCGGACGAACCGTCTTCGGCTTCTTCTTCGGCCTGTGAGGCCTCCTGCTGCGCCATCACCGCCTTGCCGCGCCGCAGCGCTTCATCAATCAGCGCATCGGTAAGCACAAGCCGCGCTTCCGCAAGATCGGTCAGCTCCAACGTGACAATCGGCGATTCGCCCTCCGGCACATCGGGCAGGACAATCGTGATGGTATCGCCTGCGGTGCTTTGCAACAGACCGCGATAGCGCTTGCGGCCATCTTGCGGGGCGGCAAGCTCCAAGCGGACATCATAGCCCAGCCAGCGCGCAAAATCAGAGACGCGCACCAAAGGGCGGTCCATACCGGGGGATGAAATTTCAAGGTTATAGGCGGTTGGGATCGGGTCTTCGACATCCAGCACCGGGGCGATCATGCGGCTGATGGTTTCGCAATCCCCGATCCCCATGGTGCCATCGGGGCGTTCGGACATGATCTGCACGGTGCAACCATTGATACCAGAGATTTTTACCCGCACCAGCCGATAGCCAAGCCCGGCAAGGTTTGGTTCCACGATTCGCGCCACGCGCTGCGCCAGGCCGTTTTCGGTCACAAGGCGCTTTTCAGCGAGCAATTTTTGCACTTCTTCAGGCAAAAGGGGGGTAGAAAACGGATCCATCGACATTCCGGATAAGGCCGTCACCGGCAGGCAGAAAACGAGTTATTGCGCGCGCGGCCCCAAAACAAAAAGAGCGGGTCCGTTGCCGGCCCACTCCGTTAGCGCGTATGACCCCGCGTAAACAAAGATTGATACCCTCCCTATACGCCAGAGACTGGGCGGGATCAAGCCTTTTTGTTGGCGTGCAAGGTGCCGTCACAATGCCTGAACGTGAAATATCCCGGCACGCGACCCTCCCGCAGGGCTTTTTGCTCATAGCGGGTGGAATACCATTCCGGCCAGGGCGTGCCCCAATCTTGCGCGCTTTGGGCTCCCCAGACCAACGCATCCTGATCGAGAATACGGCGCAAAACCCAGCCGGCATAATCATCGATATCGGTGGCAAAGCGCATTTCACCCGCACTTTCCAAAGCGCGGGCGATTGCGGCAAGGGTTTCCTCATCCAACAGCCGCCGTTTACGCTGCCGCCGCTTGGGCCATGGATCCGGGTAGAGCACATAAACGCGGCTCAACGCGCCCGCAGGCAGGGCCGCGAGCACTTCGCGGGCGTCGCCACGCAATAGGCGGATGTTTTCAAGCCCATGCGCCTCGATTTCGCCCAGCAGCTTGGCAACCCCGTTCAAAAACGGCTCCACCCCCAGAAAACCGATTTCCGGATGCGCCCGCGCCAGATGCGCCAGATGCTCGCCGCCGCCAAAGCCGATTTCCAGCCAATAGGCGGTTTTCGGCGTCTGGAACAGCGCAGCGGGCCCCGCTTCAAGGGCGTGCAGATCGATGGTCAGACGCGGCAACAACCCATCCATCCGCGCCGATTGCCCTGCCCGCAGCGCCTTGCCCTTGGCCCGGCCAAAAAGCCGGGCGCGCGGTGAGGGTTCCGGCG
>CAZGKS010000017.1:9121-15119 GCA_964526275.1 uncultured Methylobacterium sp.
AAGTTGTTCACGCTCTCGCGCGCGTTGCGTTTCCGGCGCGCTCACGCGGCGCTCCGGCCAAACAGGGCGCGGTTTTGGCGGGCAGCGCGCGCCATTTTACGCGCTCACGGCCTTTTTGAGGGCGGGGGCCAGATCGGTTTTCTCCCACGAGAACCCGCCATCGCGCGTCGCTTTACGGCCGAAATGGCCGTAAGCCGATGTGCGGGCATAAATGGGGCGATTAAGCCCCAGATGCGTGCGGATACCGCGCGGGGAGAGATCCATCAGCTCGGGCAGCACTTTTTCAAGGGTGGTTTCATCCACTTTGCCCGTGCCATGCAGATCGACATAAACGGAGAGCGGCTTGGAAACGCCGATCGCATAGGAAAGCTGGATCGTGCACCGATCCGCCAAGCCAGCCGCAACGACATTTTTGGCCAGATACCGCGCCGCATACGCCGCCGAACGGTCGACCTTGGTGGGGTCTTTGCCTGAAAACGCCCCCCCGCCATGGGGCGCTGCGCCGCCATAGGTATCCACAATAATCTTGCGCCCGGTCAGGCCTGCATCGCCGTCCGGCCCGCCGATCACGAAGGCGCCGGTTGGGTTGACATGCCACACGGTTTGCGGGCTGATCCAGCCTTCGGGCAAGGTATCGCGGATCACCGGCTCGACAATCTTGCGCACATCGGCAGAGGTGAGCTTGGGGTCAAGATGCTGCGTGGAAAGCACAATCTGCGTAACGCCGACCGGCTTGCCATTGTCGTATTTAACCGTCACCTGGCTTTTGGCATCCGGCCCCAAGGCGCCGCAACCGCGCTCATTGGCTTTGCGCGCTGCGGTGAGGTTTTCAAGGATCTTGTGCGCATAATAGATCGGCGCGGGCATTAATTCCGGGGTTTCGCGGCAGGCATAGCCGAACATGATTCCTTGATCGCCAGCGCCTTCCTCCTTGGCGCCCGAAGCATCGACCCCTTGCGCGATATGCGCCGATTGCGGATGCAGCAGCACATCGATTTTTGCGGTTTTCCAGTGGAAACCGTCTTGCTCATAGCCGATCGCGCGGATCGCCTTGCGGGCGGCCGATTTGACCTTCGATTTCATCGCTTTTTCATCGAGCGAGGTACGCACTTCACCGGCAATCACCACGCGGTTGGTGGTCGCCAAGGTTTCGCAGGCAACCCGCACTTGCGCCGGATCCATGCCCGATTTAGCGGCCTCCCGGAAGAAAAGGTCCACCACTTCATCGGAAATGCGGTCACACACCTTATCTGGATGCCCTTCGGAAACCGATTCAGAGGTGAAAAGATACGAGGCGCGGGCCATGGAAATCTCCTGCAAGGGCGTTTTGCGACAAGCGTTGTATGAAAGGCGCGGGAGCTTATGGGCCCATCCGCCGATACACGCCGTAAATGGCGCGCTCAATGCCGGAATTTTGCGCAAGCGTCAAGCGATTTGAAGAACAAGTTCGGAATAAAATTAATTTTGTTTTTTATAAAGGACAAACGAAGAGCAAAAAGAACCACTTTTCGCCTTTATGCTGCGGCCCCGGCCATAAGCCCGCGCCCGCGACCTTGCATCCGCTGGCCTTGCAGCAATGGGAGGCCTTGAAAACGTAGCCTTGAAAAAGAAGCCTTGTAAATCCGGCAGATAGACCGTTGGAGCATGCGGCGATAAGTGCGCCCCCCTTTTATCGCGGCAGGCTCTGCTGCGCGGCAAAAGCCTGCGCGATCCATTCCACACTATGGGCGATCCGCACGGTTTCACCGCGTTCCTCAAAGCCCAGACCAATCTGCGCGATGCAGCCCAGATTGCCGGTGGCCACGCCATCCGCCTTCACCTTGGCAATGTTGCCGCTTTTGCGCGCGCGCAGGCGGCCCGATAATTCCGGCTGGAGCAAGTTATAGGTGCCCGCCGAACCGCAACAGATATGCCCTTCCGGCACGTCCTTGACCGTATAACCGCAGCGTTTGAGCAGGTTTTTCGGTAAATCGGTGAGTTTTTGCCCATGCTGCATGGAACAGGCCGAATGATACGCCAGCGTGACACCTTGCGGGGGCAGCGGGGCAAAATCAAGCGCGGCAAGATATTCGGTGACATCCTTGGCCAAAGCGGCGATGCGCTGCGCTTTTGGCGCGTAAACCGCATCGCGCGCGAACATCGTGCCGTAATCCTTGATCGTCGTGCCGCAGCCGGAGGCGGTGATCAGCAACGCTTCGATCGCCACGCCGTCCGCACGCGGGCGATCAAGTTCAGCGATCAGGCGGTCGATCAGGGCCTTGGCCTGAGCGTGGCTTTCGTGCTCGCGGCCCATATGATGCACCAAGGCGCCGCAGCAGCCCTGATTTTCGGGCTCTAGCCCATCGATCTTGAGCGCGCGCAATACCTCATGCGTCGCCGCGTTGATATGGGGGGCGAGTACGCTTTGCGCGCAGCCTTTGAGCAGCAGTACGCGCCCGCGCGGGGCAACCAAGGGCGCTTGCGCGATCCGTGGCAGGGGGCTGGGCAAGGTTTTGGGCGCCAAGGCGAGCATGGCCCCCAGCATGGGTCCAAATTTGGGAATTCTTGCCAGAACAGGGCGCAGGGGCCGGGCAAAAAACGCCCCCGCCAAAGCCAGCCGGAACCGGCCCGGATAGGGCAAAAGCTGCGCGATCACCCCCCGCATCACCCGCATTGGCCATGGGCGTTTATAGGTTGCCTCAATATGCGCGCGGGCGTGATCGATCAGATGCATGTAATCGACGCCCGAAGGGCAGGTGGTCATGCACGACAGGCAAGACAAACAGCGATCCACATGGGCTGCGACTTCGGCATTGGCCGCTTCCCCGCTTTCGAACATCTTTTTGATCAGATAAATCCGCCCGCGCGGGGAATCGAGTTCATCGCCCAGTTCAAGATAGGTCGGGCAGGTAGCCGTGCAAAACCCGCAATGCACGCAGGTGCGCAGGATTTTTTCAGATTGCGCGATAGCCGGGTCCGCAAGCGCGGCCAGAGAGAAATTGGTTTGCACGGCGCGCCCCTTCAGAGATCAAATTCAGCGAACATCAGGCCGGGGTTGAATTTCCCCATCGGGTCGAAGGCGCTTTTGGCGCGCCTTGTGATGGCCGCCAGGGCGGGCGCTTCGGGCGTAAAGACCGGCACGCGCGCGCGTAATTCTGCGCTGGCGCGGATCAAGGTGGCATGCCCCTGCGCCCGCTGCGCCGCCGCGCGCACAACCGTTGCGCCTGCCTCCCCGGTTTGCGGCGTTGCAAGCCAGACAAGCCCGCCGCCCCAATCATACAAGGCCTCTGCCTTGCGCTGCGCGCGGATTTCAGCCATCGCCTGCGCAGCGCGATCAGGCCGCACCACCAGCTTCCAGAGCGCCAGATCGCGCTTTTGCGCCAGCGGCACGCAATCCCGGATTTTGATCCAGGGGTCGGCCATAGCGGCCACCTCATCGAGCGGACCAAACGCCTTGAGCCGGGCCCGCAACGCCTCGCGGCGATAGGTGATCTGGTCGGCAAAGCCTTCGATCCGCACAAAGGTTTGCGCGGCTTCCCCCATTATCCCGGCCGGGACATGCGCGGCACCGCTGACATCAAACGGCGTTGCGAGCGCGGCACTGAGCGCTGCAAGCGCCTGCGCATCGTCCAGCCCGGACAGCACCAGCGTTTGTGTGCCTTCAACGCCCGGCACCACGCGAAAGCTCACTTCGGTCAGCAGGCCCAAGGTTCCCCACGCACCCGACAGAAATTTCACCAGATCAAGCCCGGTGACGTTTTTCATGACCCGCCCGCCGGTGGTGATTTCCTCGCCCAGCCCATTGATGAATTTGAGCCCGATCAGGCTGTCCCGGCACGCCCCCCCGGCAATCCGGCGCGGGCCGGAAATATTACCCGCCGCCAGCGCGCCAAGGGTCGTTGCGCCGGTTGTGCCATAAAGCGCGGTATCGTGGCGCGGCTCGAACGCCAGACGCTGGTTGTTTTTGGCCAGCAAGGCCTCCAGATCGCTTAAAGGCGTGCCTGCCTTGGCGGCTATGACCATTTCGGCGGGCTCATAGAGCGTAATCCCGCTCAAAGCGCGGGTGGAAAGCGGCTGCGCGTTGGCAACTGGCCTGCCAAAGCCGCTGCGGGTGCCCGCGCCCACTATCTGCAAGCGCGCATGCGCCCGCACGTGGTCCACAGCTTCCGCAACGCTGGCGGGGACAAGAACGGCGGGATCCGCTGGTAAGGTATCTGCTGGCACGCTCATGCGGCTTGCTCCGTCCTCAAAGGCGCGGTACCGGCCAGCCCAACCCGCCCTTCAAGCGGAAACACCTTGGCCGGGTTGAGCAACCATTGCGCATCGAATGCCGCCCGCAGGCGCATCTGCTGGGCGAGATCCGCAGGGGAGAATTGATCGCGCATCAGGTCGCGTTTTTCAATGCCGACGCCGTGTTCGCCGGTAAGGCACCCCCCGACCTCGACACAAAGGCGCAACACATCGTTGCCCGCCTCTTCAGCCTTGCGCGCTTGTTCGGGGTCGTTGACATTATACAAGATCAGCGGATGCAGGTTGCCATCCCCGGCATGGAATACATTGGCGACAGAGAGGCCATATCCCTTGACAATCTCATCGATTCGTTTGAGCACGAAGGGCAATTGCCCGGTCGGGATGGTGCCGTCCATGCAGATATAATCGGCAATGCGGCCGGTGGCGCCAAAGGCGCTCTTGCGCCCTTTCCAGATCGCCGCGCTTTCCATGGCCGATTGACTTTCGCGGATGGTCTTTACCCCATGCGCGCGCGCAATCTCGACAATCTTTGCGAGCATGGCGGTCATCTCGGCTTCGGATCCTTCCACCTCGATGATCAGCAGCGCCGCCACATCCATCGGGTAGCCCGCTTTGGCAAAGGCCTCGCAGATCTCGATGGCGGGTTTATCCATGAATTCCATCGCTACCGGTACGATCCCCGCGCCGATAATGGCCGCAACCGCCGCACCCGCCTGGCCAGAGGTATCAAACCCGAACAATACGGGGCGCGCCCCTTCGGGGAGCGGAATAAGCTTCACCCAAGCTTGCGTGACAATGCCAAGCTGGCCCTCCCCGCCGCAGATCAAGCCGGTAAAATCATAGCCGGATGCCTCAAAATGCGGGCCGCCGATCTCAAGAATCTCGCCCTCGATCGTCACAAGCGTGACCCCGTGGAGGTTGTTGGTTGTCACACCATATTTGAGGCAATGCGCGCCGCCGGAATTCATGCCGATATTCCCGCCGATCGTGCAGGCAAGCTGGCTCGATGGGTCCGGCGCATAGAAAAACCCAGCCTCCGCCACATATTGGCTGATCGCAAGATTGGTCACGCCTGCCTCCACATGCGCAAGCCGCGAGGCAGCATCCACTTCCAGCACGCGCGCCATTTTGGCCAAGCCGATCACCACCCCGTCTTCTTGCGGGGTGGAACCGCCGCACAAGCTGGTGCCCGCCCCGCGCGGAATGACCGGCACGCCCTGTTGATGGCAAAAGCGCAAGACCGCCGCCACCTCCGCAGTTGAGCGCGGCAACACGACCGCCAACGGGATGCGCTTATAGGCCGTAAACGCATCGGTCTCATAGGCGCGGCGTTCATCGAGCGCGTCGATCACGCATTCGGGCGGGAGCAAAGCCGCAAGGCCAGCGACAATTTCGCCCCGGCGCGCAAGCAGATCCGCGTTTGGGACAGGGAAAGCAATGGCGGACATCATATCCTCTGGGTCAAATGGGCGGAAGGCGCGGAGCGGCAAACCGCCTCATAGGCCGCATCATAGATGCTACAGGATACAAGACCTTGGAATAAAAACACAAGGCCTTCAACAAGGGCCATGAAACTGCAACAAGGGCCATGAAACTGCTTCCCCCACAGACCGTTCAACCCCATTATGCCTTTACCCGGCTTGCTTCATGTGTTCTGATGCTGCCGTATCGCGCTCGAATATGCGTGCAGGCTTGCGGGGATGTGTGCGGGCTTGCGGGAAAAAACCCACAGAGAAAAACCCACACGGAAAAACCCGCAGGTACAGAC
>CAZGKS010000018.1:0-14806 GCA_964526275.1 uncultured Methylobacterium sp.
ATTATATGCCGGTCATGCAGCGCAAATAAAACGGCCTTCAGCACAATTGACCTGATTGGGCAACAACCTGATCAGGCAACAGACTTTATGGGCGACAGATTTTGTCGCCCTTTCTGTTTGCTGTGTTCTTTCCTTGCTGTTTGCGGTGCCCTTTCAGGCCCGCAGGCGCCTTTTTTGGGCCCTTTACAGGGCGCGGGCGCGCAACATTCCGGCCACCACGGCCCCGAGCGCAATGGTCACCAGCGCTTCCAAGGCTGCGCGCTCAAACATGCCCGCGCTTGCAAGGCCATAAGCGCGGGTGGCCAAGGTCTCGAAATTGAGCGGGCGCAACAACAGCGAAGCGGGTAATTCCTTCACCGCGTCAAGAAACACCAAAATCATGCCGCTCCACAGGCCGGGGCGCATCATCGGCCAATGCACGCGGATCGCCAGCCATAACCCCGAAGCGCCATTGAGCCGCCCGGCCCAATCCATCGTCTGTGGCAGATGCGCCAAAGCCTGGCAGGTCTGGGTGGCGGCAATGCCGGTAAAGCGCACGCTAAGCGCCAATACCAGCGGCACAAAGGTGCCGGTAATCGCAACAACGCTGTCCAGCGCGCGAAAGAGCGGAAACAACGCCAAAGCCAGCAAGGTCCCCGGCACGGCATAACCGAACAACACCAGCCGCAACGCCCAGCCGCGCGTCGGCAGAACCCGCAAGGTCAGCGCAAAAGCGCTCGCCAGCCCCCCGGTTGCCAGCGCAACGCCGCCCGCCAGCAGGAAGGAGCCTGTACCCGCCCGCCAGAATGGCACAAGCGAGGCCGGCGGGTTTTGCACCAGCAGAACCAGCAAATAGCCAACCGGCAGCACAAACCCGGCCAGCAGCGGTAGAAGGATTACGCCCCAGACCAAAACGGCGCGTGGGCCCCGCACCCGTTGCAGCTGAACCGGCGGCCCCGGGCGCTGTGTCTGCTGCCGCAAGCCGGGGGCCAGCACGCGCAAAACCCCGATAAAAGCGATGGTCAACAGCGCCAATTGCGCCGCCCCGGCCAGATTTCCGCGGTTGAGCCATAAATCCCGCGCCGCCAGCGAGACACTCGCAACCCCCAGATGCTCAACCGCGCCGACATCATTGAGCGCTTCGATCACCGCCAGCACCAACCCACCGGTAATCGCAGGGGCTGCCAGCGGCACCGCCACGGAAAAGAACAACCGCCCGCCGCCCGCGCCCAACAACCGGGCTGCATCGAGCAGGTTGCGCCCGCTATGCGAAAATGCCAGCCGACACGGCAAATAAACATACGGATAGAGCACGCTGGCCATCACCAGCACCGCAGCAGGCAGCGAGCGGATCGGCAAGGCGCCCTGCCCGCCCAAAGCGCGGTAAAGCTGCCCCCCCGGCCCGAAAAAGTCAAAAAACTCCACCGCGATAAAGGCCGCCAGATAGGTCGGCACGCTCAACGGGAGCACCAGCAACACATCGAGCACGCGCCGTCCGGGCAAGGCGTAATGGCTGACAAACCAAGCGGGAAGCACGCCAAACACCGTGCAAACCGCCGCGATCCCGGCCAGAAACAGCGCGCTCTCCCACAAGGTTTCCCGCAGGACCGCGCTGAAAACCAGCCCCTCCCCCGCGCCAAACCCGCCCATCCCCAAAGCCAGCACGATCAGCCCGAAGGCAGGCGCCCCGACCAGCACCAGCAGCAATAGCCGGATCAGCGTTACAGGGAAAACCGGAACCTGCGGCCCCCCCATGCGCAGGGCGCCCCGTTTCATGCGCAGGGCCGTGCCGCCAGGGCATCGGCGCGCGCTTCAAACGCTTCGACCATTTTGCGGAAAACCGTATCGAATACCGCCCCGACCAGGGCCTCAAACGTCCGCGATTTAAACGCGTAATCGATAAAGAAATGCACGGCGCACCCGCCGCCCGGCTGGTCCGTGAACTGCCAGCGGTTTTCAAGATGCTTGAACGGCCCATCAAGATAGGTCACGACAATGCGCCCTTGCGCGGGATCGAGCATCACCTGGGAGGTGAAGGTTTCGTGGATGAGTTTATAGCCGATCCGCATATCGGCCACCAAGGTCTCGACCCCGCCTGACGCGTTGCGGCGGCGGACAAACAACGCCTCGCACATCGGCACGAATTCCGGATAGCGCTCGACATCGGCAACCAGCGCAAACATGGTCTGCGCACTATGGTGGACAAGCCGGGTGGTTTCAAACCGGGGCACGCAACTAACCGCGCGCCGCACGCGCGGCCTTGAGGCGCGCAAAATCTTCGCCCGCATGATGCGATGAACGCGTGAGCGGGCTGGCGGAAACCATAAAAAACCCCTTGGTATAGGCAATGGTTTCAAGGCCCTTGAATTCATCGGGCGGGACAAACCGCATAACCGCGTGGTGTTTTTTGGTCGGCTGAAGATATTGCCCGATGGTCAGAAAATCGACCTCTGCCGAGCGCAGGTCATCCATGAGTTGCAACACCTCGTTGCGGCTCTCCCCCAACCCGACCATGATGCCCGATTTGGTAAAAATGCGCGCATCCAGCTCCTTGACGCGCTGCAACAGCCGGATCGAGTGAAAATACCGCGCCCCCGGCCGCACACTCAAATACAGGCCAGGCACGGTTTCAAGGTTGTGGTTGAAAACATCCGGCCGCGCGGCGACCACGGTTTCAAGCGCCCCCGGCTTGCGCAGAAAATCAGGTGTCAGCACCTCGATCGTTGTGCCCGGGGCCGCCTTGCGAATGGCGGCAATGGTGCGCGCAAAATGCGCCGCCCCGCCATCGGCCAGGTCATCGCGATCCACGGAAGTTACCACCACATGCGCCAGCCCCAACCTTGCGGTGGCTTCGGCGACATAATCGGGCTCGCTGGCATCCAGCGGGGCAGGCAAGCCGGTCTTGACATTGCAAAATGCGCAAGCGCGCGTGCAGGTATCCCCCATAATCATGAAGGTGGCGTGCTTTTTCTCCCAGCACTCCCCGATATTGGGGCAGCCAGCTTCCTCGCAGACCGTTACAAGATTGTGTTTTTTCACAATCTCGTGGGTACGCTTCCATTCGGCGGAACCGGGCGCGCGCACGCGGATCCAATCCGGCTTGCGGGCAATCGGCTGGTCGGGCCGATGCGCCTTTTCCGGGTGCCGCAAGGCCCCTTCCGAACGCGGAGCGCCCTCAGTGTGCCCGGATTTTGGCCGGGGGTCATTGGTCAGCAGATCAAGCACCGGCATTTAGATCCCCATCAAGCAGGGCTTACCGCCTGCGGCGGAAAGAACAACCCCACCACCACACGATACGGGATCAGCAAAAACAACGCAAAGGCCAATTTGACTCCCAGATCCCCCAACGCCCAGCCAACCCAGCGCGCCAGATTGCCAATCTGCGCGACAGGCTCCAGCGCGAAGGCTTCCCCCGGCCCAAGAACGGCAAAAACGGGCGCAAAGGCGAGCGAGAAAAACATCGCGGTATCGAGCACGCTCCCGCTGATCGAGGCGAGCAGCGGCGCACGCCACCACGCGGCGCGGCGCAAGCGGTTAAACACCGCCACATCCAGCAATTGCGCCAGCAAAAACGCCGAACCGGAGGCAATCGCCAGCCGCGGCGTTGCAAAATACACCGACAACGCCACCGCGAACACAAACCCGACCCCGACAATCTGGCGCGCAAACCGCACCCCAAACCGGCGATTGGCCAGATCGGTCACCAGAAACGCGAAGGGATACGAAAACGCGCCCCAGGTCAGCCAATCCCCCAGCGGGTGCTGCACCAGAATGTTGGAGGCCAAAACAATCCCCGCCATGGCAAGGATATAGAACAGGTAATCGGTCTTTGTGGGCGCGGTGCCCCTGGCGTTCTCACTCACGGATTTTTCCTGCAAAAGCCCAATCGGGCACCCATACAACACGCAAACTCACGGCGCGGGTGTTGATCATATCCGCGCCCACAGGTCAAGGGTGCGTGCGAAATCTGGTGCCAAACAGCCCCCGGAAGGGCCATTTTAAAAGGGGCCCTTTTCACGCTTTCGCCAAACGGTCAAACGCACAAAGCCGCTCCAGCAAGGCGGGCATATCGGCCAGCGGGAGCATGTTGGGCCCATCGGAGGGCGCGGAATCGGGCGCTTGATGCGTCTCGATAAACAGCCCCGCCACCCCGACTGCTACTGCCGCGCGAGCCAGAACCGGCACGAATTCGCGTTGCCCCCCGGAGGAAGTCCCCTGCCCGCCCGGTTGTTGCACAGAATGCGTCGCATCAAAAATAATCGGGCAGGCGCATTCGCGCGCCATGATCGGCAGGCCGCGAAAATCGGAGACCAGCGTGTTATAGCCAAAGGATGTGCCACGATCACAGGCCATCACACGCGCATTCCCCGCTTCGCGCAACTTGGCAACCACGTTTTTCATGTCCCATGGTGCTAAAAACTGCCCTTTCTTGACATTGATCGCCAACCCGGTTTGCGCGGCTGCCACCAGAAGATCGGTCTGGCGGCACAAAAATGCCGGGATCTGCAACATATCGACCACCCCCGCCAGCGGGGCGCATTGCCAGCTCTCGTGAATATCGGTAATCACCGGCACGCCCAATTGCGCCCGCAAATCGGTAAAAATCGCCAGTGCCGCCTCCAGGCCAATCCCGCGCGCCGCCTTGCCAGAGGTACGATTGGCTTTATCAAACGACGATTTATACACCAGCCCGATCTTGAGCTTGCCGCAGATTTCCAGCAAGGCCCCCGCCATATCAAAGGCATGCTGGCGCGATTCCAACTGGCATGGCCCCGCAATCAGCGCGAACGGGGCGGCATTGTCAAAGGTCACATTTCCAACACGAACCGCCTGCATGGTCACTCCCTTGCCCTTCGGGCCCAAATGTAACGCGCCTATGCCATAAAGGCTCCAGCCGCCGCAAGCGCCTGTCAACGCCTGTCAACGCCTGTCAACGCCTGTCAACGCCTGTCAACGCCTGTCAACGCCTGTAGCGTTTTTGCTTTTGATGCAATCCTCAAGAGCAAAAGACGCGTTCTTATACAAATAGATAAGAGCATGCTATGTTTGCATCCAAACATAGCACACTCTATGCCCCGGCGTTACATCATGCCCTGACAAACCGAAGCACGCCCGTGCCCGGCCCGAACGCATCCACAACGGTGAGCCCCCCCGCATGCCCTTGCACTGCCAGATCAGCTTGGCGGAGCCCGCGCTGCACGGCATGGAGATCGGTGGATTTAACCTCGAAGGCGGCAAAATATGGCACAGCAGGCGCGTGCATCGGCACGCCGTAGCGCAGCATAAAGCCTTCCGCACTGACACTCTCGATCCGCACCCCATCGCCCGTTTCAAGCTCCAGTCCGAACGACGTGGCGCGCATGACGCGTTGATCCAGAAAATCACCCAGGAAAATATGGTGATCGGACGGATTTTCCGCCACCAATGTGATCCGCGCTACCCCCACCGCGCCATTGGGATGGGCGACCAAAGAGCTGGCATCCCGCCCCATTTGCAGCGCGGCCTTGCGCCGCTCGCAGGTGAAAAATCCCGCTTGGCGCATGGTAATATCTTGCGCAAAGGCCAAGGTGAAGGCAAATTCCGCCTCCTGACCATGCCCATCCAGGCCCTGGCGCGAGAATTCAAACGGCGCCCCCACGCCAATCCCCGCTTGCGCAAAAGCTGCCGCATCCGCCATGGCATTTTGCGAGGCCAGTGCCAGCATGCAGGGCCCCTGCCTGCGCGCAAGCGCGAGCGCAACAAAGCCGCCAAACGAGAACGCTTTCTTATTCTCCGCAGCAAGCCGGGCGCGGGCCTCGCTGTTTGCAGAAATCACCTCGATAAATGTGCCATCGCTGAAGCGAACAAGCCGGTTATACGTTCCCCAAGGGTGCTCGTTGCACGCGCCCAGCGCAAAGCCCAGACGCGCGAGCGCCTCCCCCGCGTGTTCGAGATTCTCAACCGCCACAACCAGATGATCAAACGCCCGCGCCATGCCACCTCTGCCAATATCCATACCCGGAATCGCTTCCACCTTGTGTGAATGTATCGGCATTGCCCACAAGCAAGCAAGCCAGCACCGATTAAATGCCCGAAAAAGGCAGGATAAAGGCCTGCGCCTCATAAAAACCCAGGCTTTTGCACCAAGGATCTGCTGTGCCGCTGTCAAGCCTGATCAAGTGCCAAAACTTCCCCTGAACCCCAAAAATTCTCCCCCTTACGCAGAAAGTGCCGGTTCAGAAAAGGGCAGCGCTTCCTCTGGCCGCATGGCCTGGCACACACAGGTAAAGTCTGTCTGCGAAATTTCGAACAGCCCAAAACGTAGTTGATACCCCCAGTTCTTGTTGTCCCGGCTGAAGGCCAGCGCCCCCAACAAGGGCCGGATAGGGGTTATCCGAGCGGGTTCAAGCCAATCCACATCCCGCCGGAAGGGCACAAAACCATTGCCCATATCGAAGAGATACGGCGCACCGGGTTTAACAAACCCGATCGCTGTAAACGCCTGCAAGGCATCTTTGCCGGCAAATTGACCCGTAGGCGAATAATAAAGGATGCCATCCCCTGACTGCAAACGTGCCAACGGCGCGCGTTTGCCATGGCAAAGTTGCATGAACCCTGCCGCCCGCCCGCGCCGGACATGATCAGCCGCAGCAACCCCGATCCAGTAACGCCGTGACATTTGGGGGGAGATTGGCGTTTGGATGGGTAAGGACATTTGCGGGCAAGCCCCCCCGTCTGGCCCCGCAACAGGAGGCGCAACAGGAGGCGCCATGGGGAATAAATCCGGTTGCACCGGCTGCAATTTCAAAAGCCTGGCCATAGCCCCCTCTCTATCTATCCCTCGAAAACGGGAGAATGAAAAAGACAAGCGCCCCAAATCTGACAATCACCGCTGGAATGGTAGGGGCGGCAGGAATCGAACCTGCGATAAGACAGTTATGAGCTGCCGGCCTTAACCGCTTGGCTACGCCCCCTCGCCCCTCGGCTTTATCAAAACCGCAGGTCGCAGCAAACACATTATCGCGCATATGCTGTATTTTAGTAAAAGGAACCACAAAAGCCAAAACGCTTTGACCGCGCGCAAATCTTTTGATTCATGCACGGTTCTTGCCGCACAACACATTGTGCGCAGCCAAAATCAAGCTTTAAATCGAAACCAACCCCCAAGCGGGATGATTCGGCACAAAAAAACTGCCAAGGATCGCAGCGACAATCGCGGCCAGCATAAACGCATCCATACGGTCAAAAAAACCGCCATGACCGGGAATGAGCCGCCCCGAATCTTTAACCCCAAAGGCCCGCTTGAACGCCGATTGCACCAGATCACCCAGCACGGAAGCCAGCGCCAGAACCAGAACCACCGCGACGAACCTGCCGGTAAGCGCATAACCGGCGCCGTAGCGCACCATCAGCGCAACCGCCAAAGCGGCAATGCACCCACCAAAAACCCCGGACCACGTTTTGCCAGGGGAAATGCGCGGCGCAAGCTTGGGCCCCCCCAACGCGCGCCCGGTGAAATACGCGCCGATATCCGACCCCCAGACAATGCCCGCCAGCAGCAGAAAGGCAACCAGCCCGCCTCGCGGATCAAGCCGCAGATGTAACACCGCCACATAAAACGCGATGACATAGCCAGCCCCCAGCGCGCTCCAGGCAAAGGCATGGCGATGCCCGCGCACGATCCCCAGCCATTCCCACAAGATCAGCAACGCCAAAACGCCCCAAAGCAGCGCAAAAACGCTGCCCCCCCAAAGAATGCTGCCGATAGCCAGCGCCCCCAGCACCAAAGCGGAGAGGATCCGCAATCGCAATTCCTGGCTCATCCCAGACCTCCAAACCGACGTTGCCGCTGCGAAAAATCCTGCAAGGCCAGATCGAACGCCGCCGCGTCAAAATCTGGCCAAAGAACGGGCGAGAAATGCATTTCGGCATAAGCGCATTGCCAGAGCAGGAAATTCGAGATGCGCTGTTCGCCGGATGTGCGGATCAACAGATCAGGATCGGGCAGGTCAGCGGTATCCAGATATTGCGAAAGTACTTGCGTATCAATGCTTTCTGGCTTGCGCTCCCCGCGCGCGACCTCCCCGGCCAATCTACGGGCAGCGCGCGCGATCTCTGCCCGGCCGCCATAATTGAACGCGATCAGCAAGGTCATGGCCGTCTTCTGGCGTGTGGTCTGCTCTGCCTCTTCCAGCAGGGCGAGCAGATCGCCGCCCAGCCCGTCGCGCTCGCCGATAATGCGGATGCAAACCCCCTGGGCGGCCAAAACCGCCAGATCCGAGCGGATAAAATAGCGCAGCAACCCCATCAGATCGCTGACCTCGCCCGCCGGACGCGACCAATTTTCGGTCGAAAAGGCATAAAGCGAGAGCACCCCAACCTTGCGCAGCAGGGCATGGCGGACAATCTGCCGCACCGCTTCCAGCCCGGCCTTGTGCCCGGCAAGGCGCGGAAGCCCGCGGGCGGAAGCCCAGCGGCCATTGCCATCCATGATAATCGCCACGTGCCGGGGCTGCACCCCTTCCCCGTCCGCGCCCGGCAGGCAAGCCGAATGAGCGGCGCGATTGGGCCCGCCTTGTGCCATCAGCGCCTCCCCGCCAAGCGGGTCAGGGTACAAGCCCCCGGCAAGGCACAACAAGCCCCTGGCGGGTCCAAATCAAGCGTGTGACCCCCATCGAGAGGCATCTTCGCATCCCCCCTTGGCGCTCAAACCTGCATGATTTCCTTTTCCTTGGAGACCAGCAAGGCGTCAATTTCCGTGATGGTGGTATCGGTGGCTTTTTGCACCTGTTCAGCGTTGCGAGCCGAATCATCTTCGCTCATCTTGCCGTCTTTTTCGAGTTTTTTGAGAATATCGAGCGCATCGCGCCGCACATGGCGGGCGGCAACGCGCGCGGCCTCGGTGTATTTATGCGCCACCTTGACCATCTCCTTGCGGCGCTGTTCGTTGAGTTCAGGAATGCGCAGCCGGATGGTCTGGCCCTCGGTTTGCGGGCTAAGCCCCAGCGATGACTCGCGGATCGCCTTTTCAACGGCCGAAACCATGCCGCGATCCCACACGGCCACGCTGAGCATGCGCGGCTCCGGCACACTCACGGTTGCCACTTGCGCCAACGGCATTTTTGCGCCGTAAGCCTCCACCTCCACCGGCTCAAGGATGTTGGCCGAAGCGCGCCCGGTGCGCAAGGAGGCCAGATCGTTTTTGAGCGCCTGCGTGGCGCCTTGCATCCGGCGTTTGATGTCGTTCAGATCATAGCCGCTCATCCGCGTGCTCCATAAACTATCGCGTGTTTGCTTGAGATGGACCCATCAAGAGCAAAAGACGCATTCTTCCACAAAGAGGCAACACTTCCACAAAGAGACAAGAGCAAGACGGGGTTGTATCGCACCCCGTCACGCCCCCATAAATCAGCGCCTATCCGTTTTGTCGAAACCGCGCACAAAGATCAAGCACTCATCTTGCCCAGCGCCGCGCCGCCCCATCCTCTCCCGCCGCAAGCGCAAGCGCTCCCCGCTTATCCGCCATGCACCAGGGTCGAGCGCCCCTGCCCGCGCAGCACCTTGGCGATCGAGCCTTGTTCGGCGATCGAGAAAATCGCGATCGGCAGCCTTGCATCGCGCGCCAGCGCAAAAGCGGCGGTATCCATCACCTTGAGATCCCGCCGTAACACGTCATCAAAGGTAATCGTCTCGAACCGCGTGGCGGTTTTGTCGATCCGTGGATCGGCGGAATAGACGCCATCGACCTGCGTGGCTTTCATCAACAGGTCACACCCCAATTCCGCCGCGCGCAAGGCACCGCCGGTATCGGTGGTGAAATACGGGTTGCCGGTCCCCCCGCCTAGCAGCACAATCCGCCCTTTTTTCAAATGGTTGAGCGCCTGTTGCCGCGTATAGGTTTCGACCACCGACGGCATGGCCACCGCGCTCATCGCGCGGGCAGATTGCCCCAGCGAGCTAAGCTGTGCTTCGAGCGCGATAATATTCATCACGGTGCCGAGCATGCCCATGTAATCCGCAGCGGGGCGGGAAAGGCCCATGCCATGCATCTGCGCGCCGCGAAAAATATTGCCGCCCCCGACCACCACGGCAATCTCGACCCCCATTTGTGAAGCCTCGATCAGGTCTTCGGCAATCCGCCGCACCGTGGGCTGGTGGATGCCAAAGGCTTCAGAGCCCAGCAACGCCTCGCCCGATACCTTGACCAAAGCACGCTTGTATCGCGGGGGATGGGGGGCCGATGCCATGGCGTTCTCCTTCATGTTTTTCTTCCATGCCGCATAACCACCGAAAACAAAAGCCGGATCCTGTGGTTATAAACACCCATTGCGCTCTCCCGCCGTGCCGGAAGGCAAACCGGCATGGTTTGCCCGACACCCTACGACTTTATGCGGCTTGCCCCTGTTTATGCAGCGTTTTTTGTAAATTATTGTTTCGCACCCTGCCGGAAGAAAAACCACGAAGCGCACGCGTTATGGTGCATCTGGCTTGTGTTTAATCACACAGAAGGCTTGTCTGCGCCAAAAATTGCGCCATTCTAGATTTCATGTCTGATCCATCCGCCCCCTTGCCCCCTCGCCCGGCCTCTGCCCTGGCGCTCGCCAAGGCGGGTGAGATTGCCGAAGTGCATACGGGGGCTGTCCTGGGGCTGGAACCAGGTGGCTCCTTGAGCGCAGGCTCCTTGAGCGCGGGTATGGCGATTATCCGCCGTTTCTGGGAAACCCTGCCCAGCACGCCGGGGGTTTATCGCATGCTCAACCCTGCCGGCGATGTGCTGTATGTCGGCAAGGCGCTCAATCTCAAGGCGCGGGTGGCCAGCTATGCGCGCGGCGATGCGCCCAACAACCGTATCGGCCAGATGATTTCGCAAACGGCGGCGATGGAATTCATCACCACCCACACCGAATCCGAAGCCTTGCTGCTCGAAATCAACCTGATCAAACAGTTGCAGCCGCGCTATAATGTGTTGCTGCGCGATGATAAATCGTTCCCCTATATCCTGATCACGGCGGATCACGAGGCACCGATCGCGCTCAAGCATCGCGGGGCGAAAAACCGCAAAGGGTTCTATTTCGGCCCCTTTGCTTCCGGGCAGGCGGTCCAGCGCACGCTGAACACGCTGCAACGCGCCTTTTTGCTGCGCAATTGCCCGGATTCGGTGTATGAAGGCCGCACGCGGCCCTGCCTGCAATTCCAGATCAAGCGCTGCGCGGGCCCATGCACGCGTGAGGTTTCGCTGGAGGAATATGCCCAATTGGTGCGGGAGGCCCGCGCGTTTCTGGGCGGCAAAAGCGCAAAAGTGCGCGCGTATCTTTCCGCTGAAATGAGCGCTGCGGCCGAACGGCTGGATTATGAGGCCGCTGCCCGTTTTCGTGACCGATTGGCCGGGCTTGCCGCCTTGCAATCCAGCCAGACGATCAACCCCAGCGACATCGAGGAGGCGGATGTTTTCGCCATCCATGGCGAGGGTGGGCACTTTTGTATCGAGGTGTTCTTTTTCCGCAATGGCCAGAACTGGGGCAACCGCGCGTTCTTCCCCAAGGCCGATAAGGCGCTCGATTTTCCCGAAGTGCTCGATGGGTTTTTGGGCCAGTTCTATGAAGATCGCCCCGCCCCGGCGCTGGTGCTGCTCTCGCACGAGACCGAAAACGCCGCCCTTCTCGCCCAGGCGCTTGGGGAAAAGCAAGGCGCCAAGGTACAAATTTTAGTGCCAAAACGCGGCGACAAGGCCGATCTGGTCGCCCATGCCCTTGCCAATGCACGCGAGGCTCTGGGTCGACGTTTGAGCGAAACCGCCAGCCAGATGCGGTTACTGGAAGGGCTGGGGCAGACCTTCAAGCTCGCCCACCCCCCCCGGCGGATCGATGTGTTCGACAATTCCCACATTATGGGCACGCATGCTGTCGGCGCCATGATCGTGTGTGGCCCGCGCGGGTTTTCCAAGCCCCATTACCGCAGCTTCAACATTCAATCGACCGATCTGACCCCCGGCGATGATTATGGGATGATGCGCGAAGTGCTGGGGCGGCGCTTCGCCCGGCTCCAGCGCGAGGCGCCGCGCCTCCTTGCGCAAGCAGACGGCCTTGCGCAGGAAGCCGCGCACGGACAAGACCCCGATTGTGCCGCGCCCCTATCGCAAGCGCGCCCGTTGGATGAACGGGCGATGGGCCACGCCGAAACCCTCCCGCAAACCGATACGGAACCCCTCGCCGAAACCTTGCCCGAATGGCCGGATCTGGTGCTGATTGACGGCGGGAGGGGCCAGCTGGAGGCCGCGCGCGCCGTGCTGGCAGAGCTTGGCATTACCGATATTCCGCTGGTGGGCGTTGCCAAGGGGCCTGAGCGGGATGCCGGGTTCGAGACCTTCTATCTGGTGAACGGCACCTCGTTTCGCCTGCCCCAGCGTGACCCGACGCTGTATTTCATCCAGCGGCTGCGCGATGAGGCGCATCGCTTTGCTATTGGCACGCATCGGGCCAAGCGCAAACGCGCTTTCACCCAAAACCCGCTCGATGACATTCCCGGCATTGGTCCGCAGCGCAAGCGCGCGCTCATGCTGCATTTTGGCACTGCCAAGGGGGTCAGCCGCGCCTCCATGGATGAGCTGGCGCGCGTGCCGGGGCTCAATGCCGCCAGCGCGCGGCGCATTTATGACTTTTTCCATGAAAAAAGCGGGCATTAACGCATGCCGCGAAAAAGTGGGTACCGGTTTTTCGGCCAAAGGCATGCGCAAACCAGCCTGCCGCGAAAAAGTGGGTGCCGGTTTTTCGGCCAAAGGCATGCGCAAACCAGCCTGCCGCGAAAAAGTGGGTACCGGTTTTTCGGCCAAAGGCATGCGCAAACCAGCCTGCGAGCAAATGCTTGCCCCTTTTTGTAAAAATGCAGGGTTGCGCGTTTCTGCACTTGACCTTGGGGCCGGGCAATGGTGCTGTGAGGGCGATGAATCATGATGCAACCGCCCCTTCACGCCCTGCGCCCAAAGCAAAAAGACGGTTGGCCACCACGCTGCCCAACCTGCTGACCTATGCGCGCATGGCCTGCATACCGGTCATTGTCGGGTTGCTGTTCTGGCCCGGCGATCCGGCCATGCGGTGGTGGGCGTTGGGCTTTTACACCATTGCCGGGGTGAGCGATTATCTTGACGGGTTTCTGGCGCGCCGCTACGCGCAGCATTCCTCGCTGGGGCGGATGCTCGACCCTATCGCCGATAAATTGCTCATTGCCGCCTGCCTGATGATCCTGGTTGCCGATGGCTCGGTGCGCTCCTGGTCGCTTTGGGCCGCGATCGTCATTCTAAGCCGCGAAATTCTCGTCTCCGGTCTGCGTGAATTTCTGGCGGAAGTGAAGGTTTCCGTGCCGGTTTCCCGGCTTGCCAAATGGAAGACCACCGTGCAAATTCTCTCGCTGGGGTTTCTGATCGCCGGGCCAGCCGCCAATCATGTCGCTCTGCCTACTGATTGGGCGCGGATGATCGGCCTTATCCTGCTGTGGATCGCCGCCATTTTAACCCTGATCACCGGCTATGATTATATGAAAGCCTCGATCCGGCATCTGGTGGAAGACCAGGAATAACGCAAACAACAAGCCCCGCGCCCGCAAAGGTGCAAGCGTCTGAGTGGAAATTACCCATGAAAATCATCTATTTCGCTTGGCTGCGTGAACGGATTGGCAAACCGGAGGAAGACTATACCTTCCCCCCGCAGGTCGAGACCGTTGGGGATGCGCTGGCGCATCTGGCTGCGCGCGGCGAAGAATATGCCTATGCTTTTGAAAACCCTAACATTATCCGCGCAGCGCTCGACAAACGCCATGTCGCCGCTCAAACCCCGTTGGGGGAGGCTCGCGAACTGGCGTTCTTTCCGCCCATGACCGGGGGGTGAGCATGGCCGCCCAAGCCCAAGCGCCCTCCCCTAGCCCGGACCTTCCGGTTTTCATCCGCCTTTCCCCGCTTGATTTTGACCTTGAGTCAGAAATGACCGCTTTGGATGCCGCAAGCGGAAAAATCGGCGCGATTGTTACCTTTACCGGCCATTGCCGCGATGAAGCCGGGCGCCTTGCCGCCCTGGAGCTTGAACATTACCCCGGCATGGCGGAAGCAGAACTGGCCCGAATCTGCACATTGGCCGCCGCGCGCTGGCCCCTTCTGGGCATTTCAGTGGTCCATCGCTACGGTATTTTGCCGGTGGGCGCGCGCATCGTGCTGGTTATGGTGGCGGCGCCCCATCGCAAGGCCGCGTTTGCCGGGGCGGAATTCATCATGGATTTCCTGAAAACCGATGCCCCCTTCTGGAAAAAGGAGCACCCGGTTACCGGCACGGCCAGCGAATGGGTGAGCGCGAAGGAGGACGATTCCCAAGCGCGCATCCGCTGGGGCCAAACCAGCCCCGCAGGGCCGTGACACCCTTGCTGGCCCACTCCCCGCCATGGGAAAAATATACCCCCCCCGATAAACCAAGCAAATCCCGTTTCATCGGCCCCAGAGCATTTTCGCTTTTGATAGAAACATCAAACGCAAAAGCGCTCTGGCACGTTTTCTCCGGTTGTTTGCTCATGCTTTATTTTCCGTCGGGGGGCGGCTTTGAGGTTAAGCCTCCTCTGCGTCATTGCCTGTGCTGGCAAGGATTGCATCGGCGATCGGCCCAGAATTTTGCCGAATCGTCTTTTCGATCGTTTCTGCAACAGCCGGATTTTGCTTGAGAAACATCTTGGCGTTTTCTCGCCCCTGCCCCAAACGCTGGCTATCATAGGAGAACCAGGCGCCGGATTTTTCGACAACTCCCGCCTTGACCCCCAGATCGATCAATTCACCGGTTTTGGAGATGCCTTCGCCGTACATGATGTCAAATTC
>CAZGKS010000019.1:0-14732 GCA_964526275.1 uncultured Methylobacterium sp.
CCTTCCTGTGCGCCTGGTGCCATGCTGCATGAGTTGGCGGGCGTGGGGGGATGCCCCTCCCGGTTCGTAGGACAGGATATTACGGGCAGGACACGCGGTTACTGGGAGGCGCGCCATGGCTACGGTTTTGTTCATTCTGGTGGTTGGTGCCCCCCCTTTTCTGCTGGGCTATGCCTTGGGGAGCATTCCCTTCGGGGTGCTGCTCACGCGTATGGCGGGCGTAGGCGATCTGCGCGCTATCGGCTCGGGCAATATCGGCGCGACCAATGTGCTGCGCACCGGGCGCAAGGGGCTGGCGCTGGCAACCTTGGTGCTGGATGCGCTCAAAGCAACCGCTGCGGTCTTGATTGCAAACCAGCTATGGGGCAGTGACGGCGCGATCATTGCCGGGTTTGGCGCGTTTATCGGCCATCTTTTCCCGGTGTGGCTCAAATTTCGCGGCGGCAAGGGGGTTGCAACCCTGCTTGGCCTCTTGCTGGGGCTCTGGCCGCTGGGAGCGCTGGGCTTTGCGCTCCTTTGGCTGGCAACCGCGTTGTTGAGCCGTTATTCGTCGCTGGCGGCCTTGGTGGCGGCCGTGGGGAGTGTGGGGATATGGTGGAGTTTGAAGGGCGGCGGCCTCCCCTTCTGGCTTTTGGGGGCCATGGTCGCACTGCTGGTTTGGCGACATCGCGAGAATATCGCGCGGTTGCAAGCCGGTACCGAGGGCCGTATTGGCGCCAAGGCGGCGCCCAGCCCGCCCTCTGAAAAAGGGCCTGCGGCGTGAACCCTGCCCTGCCCGCCGCAACGCATCGGGCGTGGCTGCGGCTGGCGCGCGCCGAAGGCGTGGGCCCCTTGGGTTTTGCCAGCCTGATCACGCGGTTTTTAACGCCCGAAGCGGCCTTGGCGGCACTGCCGGCGCTGGCACGGGCGCGTGGGCGTGCGGTTGTCTTGCCGCCCGAAGAGGGGATCGCGGCGGAAATTGAAAAGGCCAGCCGTCTGGGTATCCGCTTTGTTTGCGCCTGCGAGCCGGATTATCCGGCAAATTTGCGCGAAATTCCAGGCTATCCGCCGGTTTTGGGCGTGCTGGGCCGCGCCGAATGTCTCGCCCGGCCGGCCTTTGCAATTGTGGGGGCGCGCAACGCTTCGGCGATCGGGCGCCGCATGGCGCGGATGCTGGCCATAGGGCTGGGGGAAGGCGGCTATGTGGTCACCTCCGGCCTTGCGCGCGGTATCGATACCGATGCGCATGAGGCCGCGTTGCCAACCGGCACGGTGGCGGTGCTGGCCGGGGGGCTCGACCAGCCCTACCCGCCGGAAAATGCGGAATTGATGCAGAAAATCGCGCAAAATGGCGCGGTGGTCTCCGAGATGCCGTTGGGGCTTGCCCCGCGCGGGCGGGATTTTCCGCGCCGGAACCGGCTGATCTCTGGCCTATCCCGTGGTGTCGTGGTGGTAGAAGCGGCGCGGCGCTCCGGCTCGCTCATCACGGCGCGTAAGGCCAATGAGCAGGGGCGCGAGGTCTTTGCCGTGCCCGGCTCCCCGCTCGATCCACGCTGCGAGGGCACCAATGACCTGCTGCGGGAGGGCGCGCTGCTGGCAACCTCCGCCGAGGATATTCTGGCAGTGCTGCGGCCTTTGGCCGGGGATTTGCTGGAGCCCCTGCACCGCCCGCACGCCCCGCGCCGCCGGGGCGGTTTTTCGGAAGAGGGCGAGGGCGAGCCTTTTGCGGAATGGGAAGATGACAGCGCCGCCGGGCAAATTTCAGGCGGATCAGGTTCCGCCCTGCAGGGGCTGGATGGACCCCAAAGCCGCCAGAATACAGCGGGCGAGGACCTTGATCTCCTCACCCCGCCAACCACGACCGGCGATGCCCTTCTGGATCTGATTTCCTTTGTGCCGGTGGAGATCGATATCCTCACCCGCCTGTCCGGGCTTGCCACGCGCAAGGTGCAAACCCGGTTGATCGAGCTGGAGCTTGAAGGCAAGATCACGCGGTTGCCGGGCAATTGCGTGGCGCGCAGCTTGTGAAAAAACAAGATCGCGGTATTGCGATTGCACCCCGTCAACTCGGCTGCCGTGCGGGCCGGAATACCCGCCACAAAATGGCGAATAAGATCCTTGTGAAGGCTTGGCAAAAGCCGACTTTTGCTTCTTGACCGATCCATCTGACAAAAATAGCCTTTTTCTGCTATAGGTTCAGGACCCATTCAACATGGAAGGTTGGTCGCCTCGAAAAGGAAAGAACATCCCTTGTTTTGCGCGTGGACAGGGTGTTTTTTAATTTTCTCGCAATCCTCCGGACGCGATTTTGACGGCAAATGGATAGGTCAAACCCCTCAACCGCGCCCCCTCAACCGTGCCATGGGGCACGCTTTTTGGGCTTTTCCTGTCCTTTTGCGCACCAAAATCACGCCAACCCTCCATAATAATGGGTCCTGGCCCTATGTCAGCCCCTTGTTTTAATAAGGGATAACGGTCGCAAGGGTAGCGTTTGGCGCTCGCTTGCCTGATCGTCCTGTTCATCCGTTCAACCGGCCCATTGATCGAAAGATGGCTGAGCTTGGTGAAGCAGGGCTCAAGGCCATTTTTCCAGCAGGGGATATCGATCATCTATCTGCACTATATTATTTTTTCCATAGAATGCCCTTACAGGATACATTCTTGAAAGGCGTGGGTGAGATCCCCCCGCCAGACGCTGTGATACCGCTCAAGCAAGGTTTGCGCGCGGGTTTGCCCATGCTCCAAGCACGCCATCAACGGTGCAAGATACACACTTTCATCTGCCCCGGCTTTCTCCGCCTCTTGCGTGGGGGAGGTTGTCCCCGTGCGGGCCCCGGCAGGGCGTTTGCCGCGCCGCATCAACCCGGTCTGGGCCAAAGGCAGAACCTGCCGCGCAATCTCCAGCAGGCTGCGACCCTGGATTTTCGCCGCCAGCCCCTCGCGCGGCACCGCATCGCGCAGGGCTTGCCGCTCGGCATGGTTCCAGCCCTTGACGAGCTGCCAGGCGGCATCGAGGCTGGCCGTATCATAGAGCAAGCCGGTCCAGAAGGCCGGGAGCGCCAGCACCATATCGCGCGCGCCCATATCTGCGCCGCGCATTTCAAGGTAGCGCTTGAGCCGCACTTCCGGAAAAATGGTCGAAAGATGGTTCGCCCAATCGGACACCGTTGCCTGCTCCCCCGGCGCTGCGGGCAGGCGCGCTGCCAGAAGATCGCGGAAGCTTTGGCCGCTAGCATCGAGATAGGTTGCGCCGCGCTTTAAAAAATACATTGGTACATCCAGCGCATAATCGACGTATTGCTCAAAACCGAAGCCTTGCTCGAAGGCAAAGGGGAGCATCCCTGCGCGGGCATTGTCGGTATCGCGCCAGATTTCCGAGCGGGTGGAGAGCGCGCCGGTGGGGGCGCCATCCAGAAACGGCGAATGCGCGAACAGAGCGGTGGCCAGCGGCTGAAGGCTAAGCGAAACGCGCAGCTTTTGCACCATATCGGCTTCTGACATAAAATCGAAATTGGCCTGCACGGTTGCGGTACGCAGCATCATATCCAGCCCGCGCGTGCCGACTTTGGGCATATAAGCGCGCATGAGATCATAGCGCGCCTTGGGCATGATCGGGGTTTGGGCGCGCGACCAGATCGGCGAGGTGCCCAGCGACAAAAACCCGATGCCCAAGGGCTCGGCAATGGCGGTAAGCGCGGCCATATGCGCATCGAACTCGGCGGCGGTTTCGTGCAGGCTGATAAAGGGCGCGCCGGATAATTCAAACTGCCCGCCGGGCTCCAGGCTGATCGCCCCACCGGTGACCGGATCAAACAGGCCGATCAGGTTTTCCGCATCGAAAATCCCCTCCCAGCCGGTGCTTTTTTGCAAGCCTTCGAGCAACAGACGAATACCGCCCGCATAGGGCACCGGCGCGTGGTCTTGCCGATAAAACACGATTTTCTCGTGCTCGGTGCCAATGCGCCCGCTGCCTTGCGGCTTGATCCCGGCTTCGAACCAGCCGATAAGATCCGCGCGGCCTTCAAGGGGAACAGTATCAACCAGATCGCGGGCCATGGGCGCCTCTATGTTGCCAATCAGGGCACCAATGTTTCATGCTGCAATGCAAAAAGCAAGGGATGTCCTGTGAAAACCGGCGCGGGCACCGCCGGGCATGACAGCGGGCATGGCAGGAAGCCTTGCATCAAAGGGATATTTGGGGGTTGAGGGCCAATTTGGGCCGCATTTACGGCGTTGCCAGCAAACAAACCATTGTAAAGGCATGGATAGATGTTTTAACTCGGTTGCATCATGATTCGCGCCCTGTCCGTGCCAGATTACAAAACGTATTTTGCCATAGCGGCTGGCCGCGTTTTCATGAAACAGGCGGTTTCGAACCGTGTTTTAGCGTTCGGGGCGATGGTCTGGGCCGATCTACGCGCCGCGCTGGATAGTTTTGCCGAACGTTTGCTGTTGCTCACCCCCTTGCGGCGCATTGGGTTGGCTTTCGTGCTTGGGGCGCTGAGTGCCGTGGCCATGCCGCCCGTTTCGGCGTTTTATGCGCTGTTCCTCACCCTTCCCGGTTTGGTGATGGTGCTCGATGCTGCCCATGCCAGCGTGCCGCGCGGGCGGTTCTGGCGCGCAGGGTTTGCAATCGGCTGGGGGTTCGGCTTCGGGTATTTTCTGGCCTCCTTATGGTGGCTTGGCGTTGCTTTTACCATTGAAGACCAGTTTTTATACCTCATGCCTTTGGGCGTGGTGGGGTTGCCGGCAGGGTTGGCATTGTTTTTTGCGGTTGGCACCGCGATCAGCGCGCTGTTCTGGTCGCAGGGGGTCGGGCGTCTTGCGGCCTTGGCGCTGGGGATCGGGATTTCCGAAGCGCTGCGGATGCGGCTGCTGACCGGCTTTGCCTGGAACGGGCTTGCGCAAGGGCTCGCGGATCACCTCGTTCTGGCGCAGGGGATTGCCGTTATCGGCGCCGAAGCGATGGGCGTGGTGCTGGTTGTGCTGGCGGCAAGCCCGGTTACCTTGCTGGGAACTTCCGGGCAGCGGATGCGCTTATGGCCTCCGGCAGCGGCCCTGTTGGTGCTGGTGGTTTTGGCGCTGTTCGGGCTATGGCGACTGGCACCGACCGGGGGCGTGCGGGTCGATTATACCCGCCTGCCGCTGGTGGCCGATATCCGCTTGCGCTTGGTGCAACCCAATGCCTCGCAGCAGGAAAAACACCAGAACCAGAATGGGCAGCAGGTGCTTGGCGCGCTGCTTACGCTCTCGGACAAAGCCAAGGGCGCGCATGCGCAAGGCCTGGGCGATGTTACGCATCTGTTTTGGCCGGAATCTCCCCTGCCTTTCGTCCTGGAGCGCAATGCGCGGGCGCTCGATACCTTAAAGCGCGCCTTGCCAACACCTGTGACCCTGGTTACCGGCTCGGTGCGCGCGCTGGAGGGGGAAGGCGGCAAGCCGCGCTATACCAATGCGATGCAGGTTGTCTCACAGGCGGGTATTCTGGGTACCTATGACAAGGTGCATCTGGTACCGTTCGGGGAATATCTCCCCTTTGCGGACCTGTTCGCGGGGACAGGGCTTGAACCTTTCGTGCGCCAGATCGGCGGGTTTACGCCCGGCCAGACGCGCGGCGTGCTCGATGTGCCGGGCTTGCCGCCCATTCTCCCCGCAATTTGCTTTGAGGCGATTTTTTCCCATGAATTAGCGCCGCTGGCGCGGCAAACCCGCCTTATTGTATCGGTGACCAATGATGCCTGGTTTGGCACCAGTTTTGGCCCCTATCAGCATTTTGCACAGGCGCGATTGCGTGCTATCGAGTTCGGACAGCCGCTGGTGCGGGTGGCCAATAGTGGCATTTCAGCGTTGGTGGATCCTTATGGGCGGGTGCTGGCGCATCTGCCCCTGAATGTCGCTGACGTGCTGGATGCACCCTTGCCGCAAGCGCTGCCTTCCACCGTGTTTCTGGAGATCCAGGAATTCGCGGTGGCCGTACTTTTGGGAATGTTACTGGTCTTTGCCCTTGGGGCGCGGCGCCGGTAGCATGGAACCCCGCCATGGGCTCTTACGCAATGTTTAGGCTGGTAATGTCGCCATGTCCTGACAAAATTGCGCTGATTTTGCGCGACAACCGCGCATTTAGCGTGTAAGCGCGCCATAGGTGCGCGCAGCATAACTTGAGGTTTATATGTCAACGGATGATGCCTCTTTCAAAAAAGCTCCCGACGATGTGGATCGTTATGTGGGGTCCCGCGTGCGGATGCGGCGAATAACCGTGGGGTTCAGCCAGGAGCGGTTGGGCGAAGCTTTGGGCGTAACCTTCCAGCAGGTCCAAAAATATGAAAAAGGCGCCAACCGCATCAGCGCCAGCCGTATGCAGCGCCTGGCAGAAGTTTTAGGCGTTCACGTTTCTTATTTCTTTGAGGGGGCCCCCAAAGAAGGGGGGCTGGTTGGTGGCTTTGCCGAGGATGGGCAAGCGCCCTATGATGCCGATGTGATGCATACGCCGGAAGGGGTGCAGCTTGCGCGCGCCTTTGCCATGATCGAAGATCCCAAGGTGCGCCGCCGCGTGGTGGATCTGGTCCATGCGATGGTGGAGAGCCAGCGCAAGGATTGACCGATAGGGGGTGCCCCGCCGGTCTCTTCCGTGGCGGTCTCTAATCCATGCCGGTTGATGTGTGCCGTTTGGTGTGTGCCGTAGCCAATTTTTAGGGCAACATGCGCTGCAAAGCGCAAAATTATACTAGAGCGTTTCCAGCGATGGTTGAATCGCCGAAAGCTCTCTATCTCTTTGTTTTAACGCAATTCCGGACGCGAAACCGGTTCCAACGATCGCTGGAATTGCTCTAATGGCCGTTGGTATTACCCGCGCACCCGCTCGATTTGCGCGCCGCAATGGGCGAGTTTGGCTTCAAGCCCTTCAAACCCGCGATCGAGATGGTACACCCGGCTGATCAGGGTTTCCCCTTCCGCCGCCAGCGCCGCAATGACCAAGCTGACCGATGCGCGCAGATCCGTCGCCATGACCGGTGCGCCTTGGAGCGTCTCCCGCCCCTCGATAAGCGCGGCATCCCCCTCCAGCCGGATGCGGGCGCCGAACCGCGCCAGCTCCTGCACATGCATGAAGCGGTTTTCAAAAATCGTCTCAACAATGCGCGATGTGCCGCATGCGCGGGTCATCAGGGCCATGAACTGCGCTTGCAAATCGGTCGGAAACCCGGGAAACGGCGCCGTGGTAATATCCACCGGGCGGATGGGCTCCCCGGAGCGCTGGATGCGGATTGAATCGGCGTGGCGGGTCACCGTGGTGCCGGTTTGGGCCAATATATCCAGCGGATTAGCCAATGTTTCCGGGGCAATCCCGGCAAGCAGCACGTCGCCGCCGGTCATGGCCGCCGCGCAGGCATAGGTGCCCGCTTCGATGCGGTCTGCCAGAACGCGGTGCTGCGCGCCGCCCAGGCTCGAAACCCCGGTAATCTGCAAGGTTGGCGTACCGATTCCCTCAATTTTTGCGCCCATTTTAACAAGGCACTGCGCCAGATCACTCACTTCAGGCTCGCAGGCGGCGTTTTCGATCACGCTGTCGCCTTTGGCCAGCACCGCAGCCATCAAGGCGGTATGGGTGCCGCCAACCGTGACTTTGGGAAAATGGATCCGCCCGCCCTTGAGCCCGCCGGGCGCGGTGGCGATCACATATCCGCCCTCGATCTCGATGCTGGCACCCAGATTTTCCAACGCCATCAGCAGCAGATCCACCGGGCGCGTGCCAATGGCGCAGCCGCCGGGCAAGGACACTTTGGCATGCCCCATCCGCGCCAGAAGCGGCGCAATAACCCAGAAACTGGCGCGCATCTGCGACACCAGCTCATACGGCGCCGTGGTGTCGACAATCTGGCGGGCACATAGATGCACGGTATCGCCGGTTTGGGCGTTTTCGCCGATACGCTTGCCGGCTATGGTGCTATCCACGCCATGATTACCCAGAATACGGTTCAACATCCGCACATCGGAGAGGCGCGGCACGTTTTCGAGCACCAAAGGGTCTGCGGTGAGCAGGCTGGCGATCATCAAGGGCAGGGCCGCATTTTTGGCACCGGCAATCGGGATAACCCCGTTGAGCGGAACACCCCCGATAATGCGAATACGGTCCATGCGAAATCCTTCCATAGGGTATTGGGCGGCCAAGTTCAGGCGCTCCGCAAGTTCAGACGCTCCGCAAGCTCAGGCGCTCCGCAAGTTCAGGCGCTCCTGGCGGTGTGCCAGAAGGGCGCTTGAAATGCAATGGTTGGGCTATTTTATGGCGACTTACTGTGCATAGCGCCTTGGGAACAGGGGCCTGCGCCTCGTCAACCCCCCTCGCCAAGCTACATTATAAAGCGGATCCGTGCGCAATATTCAGATCAGCGTGGATGATCCGGCAGGGCGTGGGTTGCGCTTTGGGCTGGTTTGCGGGCGCGGGTTGGCGGGGTCGTGTTCCAGGAGAACAACCCCCAGAACGCGTTGGAGGCAGGGCGCGGCGCAGCGGAAGGTTTGCGCTCAGGCTGCGGCAAATCGCCCGGAGAGGCAAGGGCGGAGGCCGTGCTGGGTCCTTGTGATGGCAGCCCCTGCGATGATTGCCCCAGCAGCGGCTGGCCGAGCATGGCGGCATCCTCATGGGCGCTTCCATCCTGGGCGCTTTCATCCTGGGCGGGTTGATCTTGCCTCGCGCCATCGCGGGGGGGCGCAACCCCCACCGGCGCGGCCGGGATTGCCTGCCCTGGCAGGCGCGAGCGGTTGGTTCGCATACGCGGCAGATCCGCCGCTGCGCCGGTTAAATCGAAGGCTTTGGGGTCGAATTCTTCTTCTTGTTCGAGCGCGCGCGCAGGGGTATTCGCCTCGCCTGCTTGGGCGGGCATGCGCGGATTTGCACCGAAAATACTGCCCGCTGGTTTGGGCAATTGCGGTGCATAAGCCAGCCCTTGCGGACCGCCATAAGGATTGACGGGCGGCATGAAGGTGCCCGGCGCGGGGCGTTGGGGCGCTTCAACGAAAGGCTTGCAATAGCGGCGTTTGCCGGCAGAATCGTGGCGCGCCAGATCAAAATGGAAATGATCGTAATGGAAGGCATCTGCCCCCGGCCCCAGAGCGGTCTTGAACCGCTGGCAGCCGCCATGGAGGGTATCACGCAGGAAGCCTTGCTCTTGCGGCGTGCCTTTCCACCCGCCTTTTACCGTGATCACCGTGCCGTCATTGAGCACAAACGCCATGATATCAAGGGCATTGCCAAAGGCGTGTTCGGAGAGTTTGGCATTGGCCTGGTGGTTGCGCCGCCGACAGGCATAACCGCCGCCAGAGCGCAATTCCTTGATCCCCTGCCCGAACCAGGCAAGGGCGGCCGGCTGCACCGACCCCAAAATCCAGTCATCGGTCCAGGCGACCATGGGGCAACCCATGGTCGATTCCGGCTTGAGGAGGGTCAGGTTAACCACCCTTTGGCGAATAGCGGCCTGGCTGGTGCCCGCATAGGCCAGCGCTATCCCCTCCGCATCATTGGGAAAGGCCCCGACCTTGAGCGGCATATCGGTACCGCAGGGACCCGGCCCATCAATGGGTTGCGCGGGGCGGATATAGGCGCTTTGCGGTACGATGCCAGAGCGCATGCACGCCGCTTCAGCAGCCGCGCGCCAGGCTTCGCGCGGTTCATGGCGCAAAAATCCGCATCCGGAGAGAAAAACCCCGGTGCCCAACGCCAGCAAAGCCAGCCGGGAAAGGGGCGGCAAGGCACAAGCTGGAAAAGCCAGGGCAGAAAAAGAAAGGGTGTGACGCAAACTCCGCATGCACTAAAATTATCGCTTTTCCGGTAAGGATCGTTTAAGAAACACGCTCAAGGAAAGGTTAAACACCCCATGCAAGGCAAAGCGAAATTCATCTATCCGGCGTTTTTATCCGCTATCATGGCGTTCTTGATGACCGCGATTGTCACCGTGCTCAATGTCGGTTTCCCGCCCGATTATGTGGCGCGCTGGCTCAAGGCGTTTGGGATCGCCTGGCCTTTGGCGTATCTGGCAGCGCTGATGGCAGCGCCATTTGCGCGGGCGGGCACGGCGAAAATTATCGGCTGGCTGGAGCGCTGAATGCTGCGCGCGCTTGATCTTGCCCGCGCTCTGGCGGCAGGGCAGCTTCACCTTGCGGATGTGCTGGCGCGCTGCGCACAGGCAGTGGAGCAGCACGAGGGGCAGGTGCGCGCCTTCACGCACCTTGATCTGGAGGCTGCTTTGGCGCAAGCGGGCGGGCCCACCAGCGCGCTGGCGGGCGCCTCTTCCCGGCAGGGGCCGCTTTTTGGCCTGCCCTTTGGCCTCAAGGATATTATCGACACCGCCAGCCTGCCGACCGGCTATGGCTCGCCGATCCATGCAGCGCATCAACCGGCCAGCGATGCCGCGATTGTCGTGGAAATTGCCCGTCAGGGGGGGGTGGTGCTGGGCAAGACGGTCACGACCGAATTTGCTTATCTTTCGCCCCCGATCACCCGCAACCCGCATGATCTGGCCCGCTCGCCGGGGGGCTCTTCTTCGGGCTCGGCGGCGGCGGTGGCAGCCGGTATGGTGCCGCTCGCCCTTGGTACCCAGACCGGCGGTTCAGTGATCCGTCCGGCTAGTTATTGCGGGGTGGCGGCGATCAAGCCATCTTACCGGTTGCTGCCGATTACCGGGGTCAAGCCGTTTGCGCCTTTGCTCGATACGCTGGGCCTGTTTGGGGCGCGCGTCGCCGATATCGCGTTTGCCTTGAGCGCCCTGACGCAGCGCGATTGCCACGTGGCCGATAAAGCTCCCGGCGTGCCGGTTTTCGGGGTTACGCGCCAACCTTTCGCCGGAGAGGCCGAGGCGGCCGCACAGCAGGCTTTGGAGGCCGCCATCCGCGCCGTCCGCACGGCCGGGGCGCAGGTTGTGGATCTCGACCAAGCGGGTGTTCTGCCGGATGCTTTCGCGCAGGCCTTTGCCGCCCACCGCGTGATCAACAATGTCGAAGGGGCGTTCTCGCTCGCCTATGAGCATCGCTATTTCCGTGAAGCGCTCTCGCCGATCTTGCTCGAAGCGCTCGATGATGGCCGCGCCTGCTCCATGGCGCACTATGATTCCGCGCGCGGAATTGCCAACCGCGCACGCAAGGCCGCCAAAGATTGGCTTGCCGGGGTGGATGCCGTACTGACCTATCCGGCGCCGGGCGTGGCGCCAATGCCGGAGACCACCGGGACATCCCAGTTCAACCGCCTGATCACCCTGCTGGGCTTGCCGGCGGTCCATGTGCCGTTCACGCGCCAGAATGGCTTGCCGATGGGCGTGCAGGTTTTCGGGCGCTTTGGGGCCGATGCGGCAACGCTGGCCGCCGCGCATTGGCTGGAAGGATTTGCGCAAGCGTAAAAATTCGGACAAGCATAAAGCGCCACAAGCAAGTGCATGCGCGCAAGCATACGCCTGTAAAAGACAAGATCATCCACGCAGCGGCTTGAACGGACCCTCCTGCCCCGCTAATAAGGCCATGCGTGCGCGTTCATCTAAGGTTACAAATTGCTGTGGTGTGGATGCACGCAGCCTTCAAACTCGCTTTTTCAGGAATGCCCCATGCCCGTTGCTTTTCCCGTTCCGCGCGCGGATACCAAACCGAACACGGCTGCCTTCGAGCAGTTTCCGCTCGTTAAATCGACCGGGTTTCGGGAATATGATGCGCGCTGGTGGTTTGGGCATCCTGCCAGTGATAAAGCGCCGGAAATCAACCTGATGGGCATCCAGGCGCTCGGCATGGGGATTGGCACCTACCTCAAGGAGCGGGGCGTTGAGCGTAAAATCGTCGTCGGGCACGATTTTCGCGGCTATTCCTCGGCCATCAAGCTGGCGTTGATCGCCGGGCTGCTGGCAACCGGCTGCAAGGTGACCGATATTGGCCTTGCCATGTCGCCAATGGCGTATTTTGCGCAATTTGCGCTCGATATGCCTGCCGTGGCCATGGTCACCGCGTCGCATAACGATAACGGCTGGACCGGCGTGAAAATGGGCTGCAACCGCCCGGTGACCTTTGGGCCAGAGGAAATGACCCGCCTCAAGGAGATCGTGCTTTCGGGGGTTTTTGCGCTCGATGGCGGGGGGAGTTATGCCTTCGAGAGCAATTTCTTCGAAACCTATTTCAAGGATCTGACCACCCGCCCCGCCCTCAAGCGCAAGCTCAAGGTGGTCTGCGCGTGCGGCAATGGCACGGCGGGGGCGTTTGCGCCGCAAATTCTTGAAGCGCTGGGCTGTGAGGTTATCGCGCTCGATTGCACGCTTGATTACACCTTCCCGCGCTATAACCCCAACCCCGAAGATATGGAAATGCTGCACGCCATCGCCCATGCGGTCAAACAGCATGGCGCCGATGTCGGGCTGGGGTTTGACGGCGACGGCGACCGCTGCGGCGTGATCGACAATGAGGGTAACGAGATTTTTGCCGACAAGATCGGCGTCATGCTGGCGCGAGACCTTGCCAAGGTGCACAAGAACGCCAAATTCATCGCCGATGTCAAATCAACCGGGCTGTTCATGACCGATCCGGAACTGGCCGCCTTGGGGGCGACCACGGAATTCTGGAAAACCGGGCATTCCTATATCAAGAAGCGCGTGGCCGAAACCGGCGCCTTGGCCGGGTTTGAAAAATCCGGGCATTTCTTTTTCAATGCGCCCATTGGCCGGGGCTATGATGACGGGTTGGTGACCGCAATCGCCGTGCTCGATATGCTGGAGCGCAACCCAGCCCGCACCATGGCCGATTTATACCGGGCCCTGCCCAAAACCTGGGGCTCGCCGACCATGGCGCCTCATTGCGCCGATGAGATCAAATATGAGGTGGTGGCGCGCGTGGTCGCTAAAATCGAGGGGATGGCGAAAGCGGGCGCCTCGATCACCGGCCAGCCGATCCGCGATCTGGTGACGGTGAACGGCGTGCGCGTAACCGCGCAGGATGGCACCTGGGGGCTGGTGCGCGCTTCCTCCAACAAGCCGGAACTGGTGGTGGTGGTGGAAAGCCCGGTCTCGGAAGCCCGGATGCGCGAAATGTTCCACGCCATTGACGCTCTTTTGCGCGAAAACCCGGAGGTTGGCGCCTATAACCAGACCATCTGAAGGAGCCTGTTTTGGGGAAGGGGCAGGTGTTGGCACGCGTTCATCCGGTTATCTTGTGCGGCGGCGCAGGCACGCGGCTCTGGCCTGCCTCCCGCGAGGCGCTCCCCAAGCAATTTGCGCCCCTGCTGGGCGCGCATTCCACCTTTCAGGAAACCTTGCTGCGGGTGCAGGCATCCGCGTTGTTCACGCGCCCGCTGATCGTCACCAATGCGCGCCATGTGGATCTGGCGCAGGCGCAGGCCGATGCATTGGGGATCGCGGTGGATTTTCTGCTGGAGCCGATGGCGCGCGATTCCGGCCCCGCCATGCTCGCCGCCGCCTTGTGGCTCGAACGGTTTGCCCAAGGTGAGCTTGGTTTGATGCTGGCGGCCGATCATCTGGTGCGTAAGCCCGAAGCGTTTCGCCAAGCGGTTGAAGCCGGGCGGCAGGCGGCGCAAGCGGGCGCGATTGTCACCTTCGGGATCACGCCTACCAGCCCGGCAACCGGCTATGGCTATATCGAACCGGGCGCGGCTTTGGTCGGGGGGGCGCATCAGGTTGCCCGTTTTATCGAAAAACCGCCGCGCGAGCAGGCCTTGGCGTATCTGGCGCAAGGATTTGTATGGAATTCCGGCAATTTCTTGTTTTCTCCTACGGTTTTGATCGCCGAATACACCGGGCGCCAACCGGCCTGTGTTGTGGCCGTACAGGCGGCTTTGGCGCAGGCGCAAGCGGTCTCCTGCGGGCTCTTGCTGGATGAAGCAGCCTTTTCAGGTGCGCAAAAACGCTCGTTCGATTACGCCGTGATGGAGCATACGCGCCATGCAGCCGTGATTGCCGGAGATTTCGGCTGGTCGGATATTGGCGGCTGGGATGCCCTGTGGGCGATTGCCGACAAAGACGCAAACGGCAATGTGGTGCAAGGCGATGTGCTGGCGCAAGATTGCCACGATACGTATATCGCGACCACCGGCCTGCTGGTTGCCGCCCTTGGGGTGCACGATCTGGTGATTGTTGCGATGCCAGATGCGGTACTGGTGATCGACAAAGCCCGCGCAGGCGAGGTTAAGGCGCTGGTTGAACAGCTCAAACAGGCCGGGCGTGCAGACCTTTTGCGCAATCCTCCCTAGGACCTGCCCCCCCAGGACCTGACCCCCTAGCTGTTTAATCCCATAGTTTGATGGTGCGATCCTTTCGCAGGAATGGAAGGAAACACTATGGGACAAATTCGTCACGGGAGCGCCGCGACCACGTACGCCGTCAGAGCTGCCATACAGCGATCGCAAGCCTCGCTCGCGCAACGGAGCAAAGAACTGGGTATTAACCCCAAAACCGTCGCAAAATGGCGCAAGCGGGCGACGGTGGCGGATAGGAAGACTGGGCCAACGGCACCGCGCTCGACGGTTTTGGCCGAAGCCGAGGAAGCTGCAAGCGTCGTATTCCGACGCCACACACGGTTGCCGCTAGAGCCATTCCAGCGAAGATTGAATCGCCTGAAACGCTCTATCTCTTTGTTTTAACGCAATTCCGGATGCAAAACCGGTTCCAATTTTCTCTGGAATTGCTCTAGTCGGCGCAGAGCGTCCCAGACGCAAGGCAATCCAGCGACCACTCCGCCTCTCGTTCAACTGCCGGTGAATGAAATTGCGTTCTTCACCGCTG
>CAZGKS010000020.1:0-14527 GCA_964526275.1 uncultured Methylobacterium sp.
TTCCGGCCCTGTTACATAGCCCCGAATTTTCTCCACTTCAACATGAAGCAACTCTGCCCATTCCATCGCGAATTTGTCATCCCGGCAGTAGCGACGGGCTAGGGCGATTGCTATATCAATACTTTGCGGGTGCGGCCTCGATGCTTGCCGCAAGGCCTCCAGCGTATCAACCAGCTTTATGAAGAAGCTGTCGGCGTCGTCGATCGGAATGCGCCTTCCACCCCGCTGGTCGATGAGATCTTGCGCCATGGGCCCAACGGAGCCACGCGCCGCCCAAAAGAACGGATACCGGCGCGACGGCGCGCGTTGAATTGCGGTGCGCAGAGCTGTGTCCCATTCGCCAGACCACCCCACGGACAGCAGCCCGAAATTGTCGAACACCTGATCGAGCAAGGCATTCATGGCCGATGAGTAATTTACTAACTCGGCATCGGTGTTCTTGATGCGCGTATCGAGATAGTCGCCATGAACCTTAATAACCATGCATCTCGCGTGCACCAGCGGCGTCGCCCCCGCGATAGCGTCATCATTGGCAATTACGGTAGGCTCAATACCCGCATCCCGAAGCGCGGCCTCAATCAGGCGATCAAAGTTGGTCGTAATAATAACCCGCACCGTGCCGGCCGCCACGAGTTGCGCAATGGCATGGTGTGCCTTGGTCGGCTTTCTCGGCTCACCGTCTTCCCCCGAAGCGATGAATCCTTCCAATATGGCGCGTCTCTCTGCCTGGGTTGAGGCAAGAGTGTCGAGAATTTCGGAATAGCTCGGCTCTTTGTCGTATTTGTCACGATACCAATTTGCCCAATCGCGGTGTTCTGTCACTCCGTCGAGAGCAGCGAGTCTGCCGATCAGGTTCAGAGTGATTTCCCAACCCGTCGGTATGCCAGCCGCTCGCGATAGGCCCGACCCAACAAGAATGGCGTGAACATTGGGGCTGTGGTGGAGTGAAAGGGCAAGTGAATCGAAAGGGGGTAGATCAATCACGCCAGCACCAACAGAAACAATGCTGGATGATCTTCAATTCCTCCGGCAACAGCTCGATCTTGGCCCAGAGCTTGAAATGCGGCGCGCGGAGCGAAATCGGCAGCGGGAGCATTGAGTGTTCGGGATCGCCCGTCTGCGCGCGGCGGAACAGCAGGTCCATCACCATCTCCTTAAGTGTTTATTAAAACCGCATTAAAGGACAGGATTTCGGAAGAATCAAGAAAAAACGCATGGAACATCGTGCCTCATCCTCGCTCGCCAGTGCGCGCCGCGCGCCATAGCGAACGATTACAGGTGTCAAGCAGGCTGCTACGCGGTGGTTCATGTCGCGCGATCGCCTGAACCGCCGCAACCGTTTCGAAGCCCCGCAGAGCACGGGCAAACGCATCTGTTTGACCGAGCGCGATGTTCTGATGTTCACCGCGCTCGAACGGCACGGGGTTCTGCCCGCGCCGTATCTGCATGAATTTGCCAAACCCGCCGCGCAAAGCGCGAAGGCGCACCAGCATCGGCTGACCGCGCTCACAAACGAGGACAACACCGCGCATGGCTGCGCGTATCTCATCCGCCCGAGCGCGCAATGGGCGTCACCCCACGCGCGCTATCAGCCGATCAGCTATGTGCTTTCACCGTATGGCGCAAAAGCGCTTCGCGAACGCGGCATTGCGCGCCAAGCGCTTGTAAACCCTTCGGGCGTGTTCATTCACCGTGCGATGTGCGGTTGCATCACCGCCTCGATCGATCTGGCCTGCCAAGCCGAAGGCCTGCGATACATTCCGCAGGGCGAGATATTGCGCCGCGCGCCCGCAATTGACGCGAAAAATCCGCTCGCGCTCCCCAGCCATTGCGGCGTGATCCTTCCCGATCAGCTTTTCGGGATCGATTACGGCGGCACCTATCGCTTTTTCGCGCTCGAAGCCGACCGCAGCACCGAGAGCTTAGAGAGCCAGCGCTATCAGACCCGTTCGTTTGAGGCCAAGCTGCGAGCCTATGCCGATGTGCTGGCGCGCGAAACCTTCCGCCAGATCTGGGGCATTCCCGTGCTTTATATCCTGATCGTCACAACCAGCGAACGCCACGCGCAAACCATGCAGCGCATCGTCGAGCGCATCGCACCGCCCAGAACCGCACCGCGCTTCCTGTTCCAATACGCCCCCATTTTCGCCCATTATTGGACCGTGCCGGGCATCTTGCACACTTTGGCCAGAGAGAAATGGCAAAGAGCGGGGGAGCCGTTCGGGCTGCTGAATAGGTAAACGGTTATCAATGCTTCAAATAGGGGGTGCTCCAAAACGGGCAACCCATTCACAAAATTTGTAAAATAAAAACCGCTATGATAAAATTTGCCCATGACAACAAAAACTCAAACCCGCCCCACAATGCTCGTTCCGATCACCGAGATGGTTGAGGTTCCGGTGCTTACCGAAGTTGAGCGCGAAGCGTTTATTGCCTCTTTGCGCGAAGCGGAAGCCTCTATTCGAGAAGGAAGGGGCACTGTTTATAAATCGGGGGATATGTTGAAAGAATATAAACCATACAGGGCATACAGGACTAAAGGCGATTATCACCCTGAGTTAGCATTAACCTGATGTAGCGTAAGAACCTGCAAAACGGAGCGTGCATGACGGTTGATCTGAGAAAATTAGTGTTGGCTCCTAAGTCTGAAATTTCCATTGGGGCGTGGCACTCGGGAAAGGTTCCGAAGGCAAATTTCCCAATGGCCAAACAGGCGCATGGTCTTGGAGCCTCCTACCGCTGGTGCGTGGTATCGTTTGTCGCTCTAGGCTCAGGCCCTATTAATTTTGGTGCGAGTGTGATTCAAAGTCCCTTCGTGGGAGGCTTTGATGGACAGTCTTTTTCTGCTGAGCGAGGGCCAACAGGCTCGGATTTCGCCGTTTTTCCCGTTGGCACATGGCGTTCCGCGGGTTGATGACCGCCGGGTGGTTAGCGGGATCGTTTATGTGATCAAGCACGGCTTGCAATGGAAGGACGCGCCCAAAGCCTATGGTCCGCACAAGACGCTCTATAATCGCTTTTTTCGCTGGAGCCGGATGGGGGTGTTTGATCGAATCTTCGCGGCGCTGGCGGGCGAAGGGCCAAAGCCCGATCGCATCATGATCGATGCGACGCACCTCAAAGCCCACCGTACGGCGGCAAGCCTCCTAAAAAAGGGGATGTTCCCCGTCGTATCGGGCGCACAAAAGGCGGGTTGAACTCGAAGCTCCACGCGGTTTGCGATGGCGAGGGGCGGCCCCTGATCCTGATGTTGAGCGAGGGCCAAATGAGCGATTACAAAGGCGCAGCGCGGATGATCGAGGCCTTGCCGCCAACAAACGCCATGCTGGCCGACCGAGGATATGACGCCGATTGGTTCAGGAATGCGCTGCTCGCACGCGGCATTGCGCCCTGTATCCCCTCAAGGGCAAACCGGAAAGAACCGATCCCGCACGACAAACAGCTCTACAAACAGCGCCACAGAATCGAAAACATGTTCGGCAAGCTCAAGGACTGGCGGCGAATCGCCACCCGCTACGACCGCTGCGCCCACACCTTCTTCTCCGCCATCTGTATCGCGGCAGCCGTCATCTTCTGGATTTAATCAATGAGTCCTGAGCCTAGGTCAGGAGTGCCGGGTTCTGGTGGTATTTCATCGGGCAAAACAGAAATTCGAGGCCATCCTTGGCGTGATGGCTGGGCAAACCTTAAAGGTGTTGTGCTCATACGAATATCACGCTGGTGAGCCCGGTTGGCATTGTCATGCTGCGTGCGATGAGGTCGGACATGTGCCTATCGGCTATATGCGCGGGCCTTGGGTTCGGAGAATTCCAGCCGCCAAAAAGGCACACCGAGACCTTGATTTTGCAATCAGTGATGAATTGGCTGCACAGCGCAAAGCGTTTGACTGCTATAGGATCGAGCAAAAAGGTCCGTTGTTATGAAGCAGGAATTATGCAGAGCTTTTTGTGAAGAGATCCGTGTTCGCGAGGTTCCTGCCGGACTCGCGGTTAGCACCGCATTTCGTCGTCCTGACGGCGATGCCGTGTCATTCTACGTCATAAAAAATCCGACTGAGCCGGGCTTGTCGCATCTTGAAGATGATGGCTCCACCATTCCCTACCTTGTTGCGGCAGGTGTCGATTTTGACACTCAGACGCGAAACAAGGCCTTCATGACCATATTAGCTGAATATGGTGCTCATTTTGATGAGGAGGAGGCCGTAATCCGTACTACAGACATTCCTGAAAGTGAGATTGCGCGTGCTGCGATTGGGTTTTCGGCGCTACTACTGCGTCTGAATGACTTCCTGCTCTTGACGCAAGATCATGTTGAAAGCGCTTTTAAGGACGATGCCAAACAAAGAATACGGGAAGCAATTGGAACGAGAGCGGTGATAACCGAAGACGAGGCGGTCAGCGAGCGATTGTCTGAGGTTCGGCCTGATTTGGTTATTCGCGCGGCTGGCCGTGATCCCGTTGCTGTTTTCTTGGCCCAATCGGCTCAACGTGTAAACGATGCGGTTTTTCTTCAGATGGCCGCTCTTTATGAGTCTCAGGATGCACTTTCGGTGATCTCTCTGATTGAAGCGGATAGCTCGATAAGCTCCAAACTTCGGCAGAGAGCCTCTAATCGTTTGAGTGCCGTACCGGTTTTCAGAAACGATGAGGGGCAAGCTGTCCAGCGTATCGTTCGTGAGGCGTTAGGCACCCAAGGATTGATCCATTGACAAAACTACCGGTGAAACTTGTGACTGTTCCCAATCTTCTCGGGAGGCATGGGCTCCATTCGAGCGCGCTGTTGACGCTGCGGTGAAGTATGGGCCGAAGCTCATGCCTAATTCGAGCGCGCAACAGCGGCGATCGATGCGCTCAACGCCAGATATGGCAAAACCGTCGCTTCGTTCGGGGTCTGGACCCCGCCGCCGGGCGGATATGCCGGGGGCAAGATCGCCTTCACCCGCATTCCATCGCATGAGGATTTCTGGTGATGTCGTGGAAGGATGAGTTGCGGCTGTCGGATATTGACGGTGCGATGCGGTTGGAAATCCGCTGCAAGCATTGCGGTATCTGTCGGCACTACAGCGCGCAGGATTTCAAGGCGCTGGATGAGAAATGAAACATCACCATCAGGCAATACGAGCAGCAAACCCCTTGCCCCAAGCGGGGCTGCAAAGGAAACGTCATCGCCTCCGTGATCTATGGCGACAAGACCGAAGGTTTTGTTGGCGGCATGGCCTGAAATCGTCAAGGGGCGTTGTGAGCGCCCCTTGCTTGATGCGGTTTATGGATCATTGTGGACGGTAAATTGCTACCAAAGAGGGGAAAGGCGCGGCAGTCGTTGCATTTCCGAACTTCAATCGCCCTTTGACAAAGCGAATCTCATCCGCCTTGCCATATACCCAATCGTGGAACCACCGGGTATCAGTGCGGGCATTGGCGAGCAATGCAACCAAAGCGCCGTCCCGCGAGGCCTCAAAACACTTCTTGGCCCATAGTGGCATTTGTTGGCCATAGGGCGGATTGCAGAATACGCGGTTTTGTCCCCAATTCTGGATCAGGCCGTTTTGTGCTTTTGTGTAGAACAATTCGCATTTGGCATTTTCATTGGTTGCGCAAGGGTCGAGTGTAAATCTGAACTCGTCGTCAAGCGCGGAATAAAAACCGTCCGGCGTTGGCCATTCTTCACTTCTTGAACTGAACAAGACCTTCGAGAGTGTCATTTCTGCCTCCATTGATGAGAGGCCATTGATTTATGACATTAAATTGATCCTGTAATCGTTTGGTATATATACATATATTTACAAATGTTCTTTTGTGGAGATGATGTTCAATGTGAAAATAATTGATTTTTTTTCGCAGATAGAAAAACCCGCCTGCGGTTGAGCAGGCGGGTTTGGGAGGTGGTGCATTCAATACTCCGAAGCGAGCATGATGGTGAGCACGCGGAGTGTTTTTGCGGGGTCGGATGGATCTTCCGATCCGTATTCCATGTTGCGGTCGAAATAATCGATCTTCCAGAACACTTTTTGGCTCCCGCACATTTCGCCCTCATATACAAAAGAACCGAAATCGTGCTCGTGATGGGGGTCGTTGCCTTCATCAAAATTTGAGAAGGTTTCCACCGCCTCACGAATTGCGCTGACCGCTTCCATCCCAAGCGCCTTCACGCCATCGGTGATGAACATCCGCCCGCCAATGAAGGTTGTGCGGAAGCGGTCGTTCAGATCCCGGATTCGGGCCGTCTTTTCGATGTCGTTCATTCTGATCTCCGTCCAGCAAGCGCGGCCTGAACCATTCAGGCCGCGCTGAGCGGGGCGGAGCTGCCGGGCATTATATCATTTGTGGGCCAACATCAGACGCTTTCCCTTCATGGGTTGCGCTGCTAGAACTTGATTGGCCTGAAACGCTTTCAAAAAGGGTGGCGAGACCTTTTGGCCAAATAATATTTTGAAACAACAAGATAGAGCGTTTTCAATGCAAGGGTATCATAGAAGTCACTCCAGACGGCAAAGCGCTGTGGCCTTAAAACCAACCGAGGATTGAAGTGTGCCCCTCGATACCATGTTTCAAGGCAATTTGTTCACCAGCGCTTTCCTCACGCAATCCATCACTTCCAACGTTGATTGGCAGCACTTGGATGATGAAGCGATCGATCGTCTTCATGATGATCTGGTCGCGATATTCGCGCGGTTCCCGACCGATCAATCACCGAACGAAGCGCGCACCGAGGATGATTTGATTTGGCCGATCCTGTCCCTTTTGGGGTGGGCACATACGATGCGCCAGCAGAATCTGACCCTGAAAGGCCGGCAGGACATTCCAGACGGCATCTTGTTCCTGAATGCGGACACCAAGCGCGAGGCCGATAAACACGCCGAGGAATACAAGCGTTATGCGTTCGGCGCGGCGATTGTGGAATCCAAACGCTGGAAGCGCCCGCTGGATCGTCGATCGTCGCGCCGGGGGGAAGAACTTGCACCCTCGACTTAAATGCTGCGCTATCTGCGGCGGGTGGATGACATCACCAACGGCAAATTGCGCTGGGGAATGCTGACCAATGGCGGGCGCTGGCGGCTGTATTATGCCGGTGCGCGGTCTGTATCCGAGCAGTTTTTCGAGTTTGATCTGGCGGGACTTCTGGATCTTGACGGGCAGGGAGAAGTGCCTGCTTCCCGTTCGCTTGATGAGCGACGCCACGCGCTGCGGGTGTTTGCGCTCATTTTTCGGCGCGAAGCGTTCATGCCGTCAACGTCAACCGATCCGCGCACGTTCCATCAACGCGCGATGGACGAGGGGAAATTTTACGAAGAACGCGTTGCCAACGATCTTTCCGATCTGGTGTTCACGCAGCTTTATCCGTTGCTGGCCCGTTCGATCGCGGCGGCGGATGAAAGCGCCAGCCTTGAGGATGTTCGCCAAGCGGCGCTGATCCTGCTCTATCGGTTGCTGTTCATTCTTTACGCCGAGGATCGCGACCTTTTGCCGGTCAATGATCCGCGATACGATGATTACGGCCTTCGCGACAACGTGCGCATGGCCATCGCCGATCGTAAGGATAACCACGATACGTTCTCCACCACCGCCGCGCGGTATTGGTCCACGTTGGATGACCTTTGCCGCGCCATCGACAAGGGGGATGGATCGATCGGCCTGCCGCCCTATAACGGCGGCCTGTTCGATGCACAGCGCACGCCGCTTTTGACGAAAATCCGCCTGCCGGATTCCGTGATGGCTGAGGTGATTGATAAGCTCTCGTTCGAGCGGGCTGAGGGTGAGCGCAAATACATCAATTACCGCGATCTAAGCGTTCAGCAATTGGGGTCGATCTATGAGCGGCTTTTGGAACATGAGGTGGTGCGCGAAGGGGCGATTGTTGACATTCGCCCCAACATTTTCGCCCGCAAAGGCTCGGGGAGTTATTACACGCCCGATGATCTGGTCAGCCTGATCATCCGCGAGACTTTGGAGCCGTTGATCACAACAAGGATGCAAGCCTTCCGGGATAAAGTGACCGGGCTTGCAGGCACGGCGCAGGAAGAAGGGTTGAAGCTCAACACGCTCCGGCGGCTGGATCCGGCGGAGCAGCTTCTCAACCTGCGCATTTGCGATCCAGCGATGGGTTCAGGCCATTTTCTAGTGAGCCTTGTCGATTATCTGTCCGATCAGGTGATCGCCGCGATGGCGGAGACAGAAACCCTTGTCGATTGGGCGAGCGAGGACCACCCCTACATTTCCCCGCTTGCGGATCGGATCGAGGCGATCCGAAGCACGATCATGGGGAACGCGGAGGCAAGGGGCTGGACCGTCGCCCCCCAGCAGCTGGATGATCGCCACATCATCCGCCGCATGGTTCTCAAACGCTGCGTTTATGGCGTGGATAAAAACCCCATGGCAGTGGAACTGGCGAAGGTGGCCTTGTGGCTCCATTCCTTCACGGTTGGTGCGCCGTTATCGTTTCTGGATCACCATTTGCGCTGTGGCGATAGCCTGTTCGGCGCGTGGGTCAAAACCGGCATTGATAAAGCAACCGCTTATGGCAGCCCGCTCCTGCTGCACGAGCCGGTGAGCAGCGCCTATGGATCGGCGGCGTCCATGCAGGCGATCGAAGGCTTGCCCGATGCCGAGATTGCCGAAGCCCACCGCTCGAAGGATATTTTCGAGGGGGTGCAGGTCATGACCGCCCCGCTCAACGCGTTTTTGTCGATGCTTCACGCAATCGAATGGTTGAACCTCAAAGGCAAGGACAACGCAAAAGCCATTCAGGGCTTTTTTGATGGCGCGTTCGGCGATCCGTTCGCCATTGCGCAGGGTAAGAAGCAACCCTCTGTCAAGGATGAACACGGCAAGCGCTTTGCCGAGATTCTGGCGCAGGCGCGGGAGTTGATCGCGCAGGAGCGCTTTTTGAACTGGCAGGTGACCTTTCCCGGCGTGTGGTCGGATTGGCAATCGGAGGCGCTGGTCGGCGGGTTTGATGCGGTGATCGGCAACCCGCCATGGGACCGCATGAAGCTGCAACAGGTGGAATGGTTTGCCGCGCGCCGTCCGGAGATCGCCAAGGCGCAGCGCGCTTCCGACCGGGCGAAAATGGTTGCGGCGCTGGAAAAGAAGAAAGACCCGCTGGCGCGCGATTTTGCCATCGCCAGCGCGCGGGCGGAGGCGGCAACCCGCATGGCCCGCAACACGGGGGATTACCCCCTGCTTTCCGGCGGGGACATCAACCTCTATTCCCTGTTTGTGGAACGCGCGATGCAACTGGTCAAACCGGAGGGGATGGTGGGGCTGCTCACGCCTTCCGGCATCGCCTCCGATCTCACGGCGGCCAAGTTCTTCAAGGGCGTTGCGACCGAAGGGCGGCTCAAAGCGTTGTATGATTTCGAGAACAAGAAGATATTCTTTCCAGATGTCCATGCCTCATTCAAATTCTGCATCCTCGTCATTGCCCGCCAACCGATGTCAGAGCCTGCCCGATGCGCCTTCTATCTAAGAGACGTTTCTGAACTGGATGATCCTGATCGATGCTTTCCGCTGACCGCCGCCGATTTTGCGCGCGTGAACCCCAACACCGGAACGGCCCCCATTTTCCGCACACGGCGTGATGCGGCGCTGACCACAAAAATCTACGCCAACGCCCAAGTGCTGGTGGATCGCTCAAAGGACGGCGAAGAAAAAGCATGGCCGATCAAATATGCGCGCATGTTCGATATGACCAACGATTCGGGGTTGTTTCGCACAAGAACCGAGTTGGAGGAAAAAGAAGGCGCATGGCCCATCGGCGGCAACCGCTTCCGCAGCGCGGCGGGGGATTGGGTGCCGCTCTATGAAGGCAAAATGGTTCAGGCCTATGACCACCGCGCCGCAAGCGTCATCATCAATGCCGAAAACCAACACAGGCCCGCGCAACCTGAACCCTCAACATTGCAACAAAAATCCGATCCGTCATGGCTCCCAACGCCGCAATTCTGGGTGTCAATGAAACATATAAACAATGATCACGCGCCTTTCTTTCTGACTTTCAAAGATGTCACTGCGCCAACAAATGTTCGGTCCATGATTTCTTCTATTATTCCCATTTCTGTGGCAGGAAATACATTGCCTATATTAACAATGCAAATCGAAGACGGTAAAATCATAAATTCATTATATAGTCATGGCGTTTCGAACTTCAATTCGATAATTTTTGATTTTGTGGCCAGACAAAAAATTCAAGGGCAACATCTTAATTGGTATGTTGTCGAACAACTCCCCGTCATCCCCCCGGAACGGTTTGAGCAAATCCGTTTCGGCCAAAAATCCGCCGCAGCCATCATCCGGGAAGCCGTGCTCGAACTCACCTATACCGCCCATGACATGGCCCCTTTCGCGCGGGATATGGGGTATGTCGATGCGGCGGGGCAGGTAAAGCCACCCTTTGTTTGGGATGAGGAACGCCGCCTCAAACTGCGCGCCAAGCTCGATGCTGTCTTCTTCCACCTTTACGGCATCACCGATCGGGATGACGTGCGCTACATCTATTCCACCTTCCCGATCGTTGAGCGCGCGGAACACGCCGCCTATTCCGGCCGCTACCGCTCCCGCGATCTGTGCCTTGCCTACATGAACGCTCTCGCCGCCGGGCAGCCGGATGCGGACGTGCAAGCCTGAACCGCGTTGCGCATGGAGCGCCAACAAAGGCGCGCTGGCGAAACCATCGCCCACCCGCGCCGGTTTTTGTAAACCGCGTTTGGCTTTCAGGCGGTCCATAAACCACCGTTTTTGTGACACTCACCAAAGCGTGCTCAACAAGCCGTTTTGTGAGCCTTTGATTGTCTCAAAACCCTGTCGCGTTATCAATGTTGCGAAAAGGGGTATGGTTTGATATAACGATACACATCACAAAGCGTTATTTGTGATAAACTTCGAATCATGGAAGAATTCAAAAAAGACTTTGCGGAGTGGTTTGCCCTCAAGGCAGAACTTCAAGAAAAATCATCTCCTTTGTTTGAGGAGAGAGATGTTTGGTGGTGTTCGCTTGGTGTGAATCTTGGTTTTGAGATCGACGGAAAGAATAAGCCTTATGAGAGGCCAGTGTTGGTGTTTCGAAAATTCAATCGAGACACCTTCATCGGTATTCCGCTTACCTCTGTGGCTAAGGATGACAATTCGCCGTATTATATGAACTACATAATCAACGGCAAAGATGGATCGTTGGTTTTGTCACAGATCAAGCTTATGAGTGCCAAGAGATTGAACCGGCGAATGGCGACCATGAGCCGAACAGATTTCGCAGAGGTTAAGAGGCGTATTATAGCCTTGCTTATAAAATGAAAGCGGGGGTGATAGCTTGCGCTATCACCCCCTCGGGTCTCCAATGAAGGAGAATATATTTATTATGTATATCATCATGACATCCAAAAGTCAACAAAACAAAAATCACAATAAATATCAATTATATGAAAAAGAGAAAACAAACACATAGCGAAGGCAATAATCAATCCGCGCGCGCTTCGCTGGTCTGGCTACGCGTTGAAAGCGGGGGAGTGGTCGAACCTCCAAAACCGCTTCCGGTGATCCGGTTTTAGTTGGCTTTCCGATGTGATAGAATACGCGCATGACGGATAAACAAACCAAACCGATGCAGCCATCGCCCTATGCCAATCAACTTGTGCTGGGCGTGAAGCGTTTTGCGCAGTTCAGCGCGGTCGAGGGGATTGGCCTGACCGAGGAGGATGAGCGTCTGTTCGCCCAGATGGAGCGAGATGGGCTTAGCAATGATGAAAAACGCGCGCGCATTCTTGCCACGCTTACAAAATCGGTATGACGCACGACCCCTATTACAGCATCAAAGACCCTTATTGCTACCCGGACAGCGCTGTTCTCAAGAACAAGACTGGGATTAGTGATCAAGCAGGCCTTGAGGCTTTGGAAAGACGCCTTACAAAACTTCGGTTCGATGAGCCGCTACCAGCCGGTTCTTTCGATCCGGCCCATTACCGAGCGATCCACCGCCACCTTTTTCAGGATATTTTCGATTGGGCGGGGGAGTATCGCACCGTGCGGATCTCAAAGGGCGGCAGCATGTTTTGCTACCCCGAATTCATCGAAGCTGAAATGACGCGCGCCTTCGCGCAGCTTGCGGAAACGATCCTTGGCAAATCAATCGCGATCGAAATTTTCGCACATGAGGCCGCGCAGTTCCTTGCGGATCTGAACGCGATCCATCCGTTTCGAGAGGGGAATGGTCGAACCCAACTTTCCTTCCTTGCAGCGCTTTCAGAACATGCGGGATATGAATTTTCGCTCGATATGACCGAGCCGGGCGATTTTCTGGCTGCGATGATCGATAGCTTTAAAGGCAACACCGAATCGCTCGAACGCGCCCTTCTCGCCAATCTTCGGCCCATCTGCTTATGAAAATCGGCTATGCACGCGTCTCAACCGACGATCAAAACCTCGACCTGCAAAAGGATGCGCTTTATCGCGCAGGCGTTGAAAAACTCTACGAGGACAAAGCCTCCGGCAGAACGATCAACCGGCCACAGCTGGCCGAATGTTTGCGATCCCTGCGCGCAGGCGATACGCTCATCGTCTGGCGGCTGGATCGCCTTGGCCGCTCGATCCGCGACCTTATAGAACTCATCAACGCCCTCAAAAGCCAAGGTGTTGAATTTGTCTCTCTCACCGAGCAGCTCGACACCACAACTCCGATGGGCGCTTTTGTCTTTCACATCACCGCAGCGCTTGCGGAGCTTGAACGCAACATCATCCGCGAACGCACCATGGCGGGCCTTGCCGCAGCTCGTGCTCGCGGGCGAAAAGGAGGAAGGCCAAAAAAGCTTGACGAAAAACAATGGCAGGCGATCAAAACCCTCATCGATGCCAAGGAGCTGACCGTGAAGGAGATTGCAAGGCAGTTTGGGGTGAGTAGGGGGATGATTTATCGTAAAGGCTAAAACGTATATCTTGAATTAAAACAAAATTTAGTGTATCATAGGTAATGTAGCCTTCAGAGGCGTGGCTGTATTCGTGGCTACGTTTTTGGAGGTTAACATGCGATATGATCAGTTATATCCTCTTATATGTCTGGACACTTCTCCGGGCAATAAAAGAGTAGTAGGCGGCTCGCAAGCTACTGTATCAATAAATAGAGCAATTGGATTCCTGAATATATTTCAGGAAAAATACCGAGGAAAAGTTTCAGTTGAATTTGATGATGATGTCGATTGCATTTACAGACATTTACGCGCAATCTCTCAAGCCTCTCAAGATCAGCTTGCTCCTCTACTAGCAGCAGAAAAACCACTAAATAAATAGCCGATTCTTCGGCTATTTTCTTTTATAAGTGTAATAATATCAAGTGCCGATTTTTCATATCCGTACTCAAAGAAAGGGTGTGGTTTTTTATCAATATCATGCCAATGAGAAATATCTATCCAACTATACGATATCACCTCAGAGTCTTTGTTGATATTAACAATATTACTATCAACAAAAACGAAATAAACATACTCAAATTGATGTCGTTCTACATCTTTAAATTTTTTCCAAAAAAATATGTTATTTTCATTAACAGATAAACTAAACTCCTCAAATAACTCACGAACAGCTGTGGCTAGCGGAGGTTCATTCTCTAATGACTTACCACCAAAAGTCGCAACCCAAACTCCCGGCCTTTCATCCTTTGAGAAGGATCTCTGGTGCACCAACACGCGCCCTAAAACCAGATCGATAATAACGCCGCCACATGCACGCCTCCAAGAAAGGTTTTTAATAGCCTCAGACCGAGACGCGCTACCTAAAATCTCATCTTCATCAGAGACGATCGTGATTGATTCTTCTGTCATATGTCTCTCCCTAGGAATTCTTGTGTAAGCACCTCTCTGCTCGAAGTATTATTTTCAATAATGCCTCTAATTTTTTTAGAATATGTCAAATGATCTGTAATATTCTGGGAAACCCAAATAGCAAAATTTTTCCTACCTGATCTACCAGTCTGCATTGAGACTTTTAACTGACTTTTAACTGCTTCACTACTAAAAGCATTGTGAATTTCACCATAACTTTCAGATCTTTCGTTGCCCCCATTCCATATGTTGAGGTTGTGCGCTAGATAAATACATCGCCTGCCCCTAGCTCTTAGCGCACTTTCCTGAGAGGATAAGCACAATCCAGCCTCCAAAAACAACGCTGCTATTGCGTTTTTAGAGTGGTTTGTTTGATGCCAATGACGCTCAACAGTATCGAAGAAAATTTTACGAACTTCCGACAACTCGGAACAGATTGCGTAAATTATATTTTCAGGCATCTGAATATTAGCATTCTGATTTTTTTGAATTAATGCAAGTGTTAAAAAAATCTTATTAGTAGCATAATTGATTGGCTCTTTGCTTTCTAATGCTAAATTTCTACTATGAATATCGATATTATTGAAGTCATCCACAAAAGAATAACAGTAAATAGCTCTCCTCAGTATGCTTCTATAAGAATTTAATTTTTTTAAATTTTCTATTGTATTTGGATCAGACAATAATTTGTTTATGCTATTATTAGCATGCCAAATAACCCCGCAC
>CAZGKS010000021.1:0-5888 GCA_964526275.1 uncultured Methylobacterium sp.
AACTGAACCTTGCAGCGCGCGGCTTTCCATGGAATCCACAATGTATTCTCCTCGGTCACTTGCGGGATATATACCACGCTATCATAACCGATCGTATAGGTTTTCTGCGTTTGGGCGTGTTCAACCCCCGTACCGGGGGCGAGCAAGCTGCCATCGGGCGCGCGCAGGGTTACACGCGCATGGTCTTTCACGGATAAGGTGTTGGTTGAAATATTGACCGCGCTTTTAAGGCCGGGAGTTACATCGATCTCGGTGAGATTGGCGAGCTTGTCGCCGGGCACGGTTTCCGGGTTGATTGCGATTTTGGCAGGCTGGAAGGAATGCAGGTCGGTGACGACCATTTTGCCGCGCCAGCCGGTTTTTCCGACGCTGCGATTGTCATGCAGCACTTCAACCCCCGGCGCGCCCGCATCGACAATCGCGAAGGCATCGTGCACGCGGTTGGTGGCAAAGACCCCACCGCGCGACGCCACAATCGCGCCATCAATTTCGCCCTGGCCGCCAAAGGTCGAGCGGTCTTGCCGCAGCCCGGCATCAAGCCGCGCCCAGGGCGAGCGATACGCAGCGGAAGCCCCGCGTTGCGGGTGTGTGCCTTCCATATCATACACGCGCCAGCCGTAATCGCCCTCGCTGGTGCCCATGCTCTTCATGACATCCAGGCTGGCCTGCCGCGCATCTTGCGTAAAGGTACCGGCAGCATTGACCAGCACATCCTCGCCGATCATGAACGACAACCCGGCCACGGCGCCCATGCGCTCTTTATGGGCAATATCCTTGAACGCATTGATATAGAAATTATATTTACGTGAAAAAGTTTGCGACCAAGACAGCCCCAGCAACCGCGAGGTGTCGCGACTTGCGGTTTCGAGATTGACAAAACTAAGCGCCACGCTGGCATGCAGGGTCTCAAATGGATAGGCCACGCTCACCGAATCAAGGGCACGCGGCACCCGCGCCGATTGCCGCAGCAAGCCATAGCCGGAGGCAAACCAGTCGGTGCCGGTGGTTGTGGGGACATCCCGTGCCGTCACCGAGGCCACATCCTCATAGTGGCCAAAGCTGCGTTGGCTGGAAACCGAAAGGCTGAGCGCGCCAAGGCTACGCGCATAGCTGGCATAGGCCTGGGCGCCGGTTTTTTTATCGGCCAGACTGAAGGCAGCTGCCAGCGAGAATAATCCCAGACGGGGAAAGGCGAAGGTTGTGCCCAAACCGGCATTGGCCAGCCCGCGCGTACCCTCGCCATGCGCTTCAAGGGTCAGCCAATCGGTCAGGCCATAGCGCAAGCTGCCCATCCCCATCACGCGCTTGCCGTAATCAAAGGAATGCAGCGCATAATTATAGCGCGGTGCGCCGATATCGATCGAATAATCGAACTGGCCGGGGGTCAGGAGCCGCGAGGAGGTAAAAAACGGCAAGGCGCTCACGGTTTCCTTGCCGGTTACATCGCGCACGACGATTTTCGCATCCCCCGCCTCACGCGGGAGAGGCAGGTTGTTGATCCGGAACGGCCCTGCACCGACATCCTGGCTGGCGATACGGACATTATCGACATACACATCCACGGTCGAGGGCACCGCGGCGCTGCCCGCAACCGAAGGCAAGGGCGCGGTCACAAGGTCTTGCCGCATCATGAAATCGCGGTTGATCTGCACCCCGCCATAGCGGATCGCCCGGCTCCAGGGCAGGGTTCCGCTGATCGCATCCCCCAACTTCAGCATAGTGGCGGTGGGTTGATGCGCAAAGACGATTGAGCTGTCGAGGCGCAAAAACCCTTCTCGGGTCAAGGTGGTGCCGGCAATGCCGGAATTCTGGACGATCCCGAAGGGCGTGAACACGCGTGAATCGAGCGAGAGCGCGCCGGTGGTGAAACTGTGTTTTTTATCCGAATACGCGCGCGCCTTGGTGGCATAGAGGTTGTAATTGAGCACCGTTCCCCATTCGGGCGAGACATCCGGCGGGGCGGCGTGGGTTTGCCTGCGGGCATCATATTCCTTTGGCAATTGGGCGAAGGGCGCCAGCTCCAGATGCATGGCCTGCGCCATTTCCTCATAGCGCAACCCCAGACCGGGAATTGTCTCCAGCCCCACCGCTGCGGCAGCATCGCCCCGGCCGGGCACTTTAATGCCTAATTCCTTGAGTTCAGAGCGTGTGGCATAAAAACGGCCATCGGGCGCGCGGTACAGATTACCGATCAGTTTGGTGGCGTCGCCATTGATAAACACCTCCAGATGCAGCGATTGGGCGTTTTCCGGCAGGTTGGTGGCTTTCGCCCCGACGGCAGCGGGGGCGGCCAAAGCTTCCGGTGTCAGGCTGGCGCAGGCGAGCAAGGCGGCACAAACCGGCGAGAACCACACCCGCGACAAAAACAACCGATGCCGGTTGCGTGCAAGGCCCGCTCCAGCATCGGTTGTTTGAGCACAAACCCGTCTTGGTGCGTTCTGCACCTTTGGCGGGATGTGGGGTGGGGGAAGGCCTTCTGCCATTCACAAATCCGTGAGAAAAAACGTAAGAGGCGCAAAACCGGACAAACTAGCGCAAGGCCGCCACATTGGCTTTAAGGGGCCCTGTATCGCTTGCCGCATTCAGAAGGGCGGCTTGTCCGGGTTTGATCTCTCCCTTGGGGATGGGAAAACGCATGGTGCTCCCTGCCAGCACATAGCCAAGCAAGCCTTGCCCCAGCGCGAGCTTGCGACCATCTGGGAAGGTGAGCGATGCTGCCGAAATCCGGACACGGCGGGTGCCGCTATTGGTCGCTTCCAGCAAGACCTGTCCTTTGTTGCCCTGCACCAAGCGATAGGCAACGACCGGCTCGCCCGCGCTTGGCGCCGACAAGAAGACCGGGATCGAGTGGCGGGTAACCAGCTGGACAATGCCCGAACGTGCATTCTGCTGGTTCGGGAGCTGGTCTACGAAAACGCGGTAGGATTCTTCCGCCGCAATCGGGGTTTTGTTGATCCGTACCACACGGATCGCGTAATTGGTGCCGGGTTTAAGCGAGGTCATGGGCGGGGAGGTCACCACGTCTTCGGCTTCTTCCAGCTTTTCGATGCCATTTTCCTGGGTCCAGCGAAATACCCGTGTCTGGACATCAAACGCCGCATTGGAGGTGTTCTGGATCGTGATCGCCGAGGTCGGCTTGGCGTCACTCATTTCAATCAGCACCGGGGAAGCTTGCAAGCCATTGGCCGTTGCCGGGCTCGATAACAAGGCCTGGCAAGCCAGCACAAACCCGGTCCAGACACCAAACCGGTACCCCAGAAAAAGAGGCGCCGTTTGCGCCCGGTAACGCCCGCGCGCAGCGCTTAAAATTCGAACAGGTTCAAGAACAAGCATGGTTCGTCTCGGATAAAGGATCAGGTAGGGTCGGAGGGTGCGGAGCCTATTCCTGTATTCCGCGCCCGATGGGCAGGCGGGTGCCCGGCTTGTGGCCGGGCGCCTGCTTTAGTAGGTGACCGTCACGGTCACGGCATCGCTATAGGTGCCGGGGGCCGGGGTTGTTTGGGTCGGTACACGGCCATAGACATTCAGGGTCTGGTCTGCTGAGGTGCCGGTCCCGGTCAGCGATTCACTGTCTGAGGTTCCCCAGATCTGGGTGCGGGTGGAATCGCGGTACAGCACGTAATCGACGGTATTAGCGCCATTTGCCAGTTTGCGGGTGCTGGTTGTGCCACCGCCCGTACCAACGCCCAACCCGACCTTGTAAGGCCAGCCCTGCGAGCAGTTCACAACAATGCTGGTTTGCTTGTCGATATTGGCGGGAATGGTCGACACCGTGTCGAAATTAAGGGCACTGGAGGCAGCGACTGAGCACGAGGCCGCAATGGTGATGCTGACATTGAGCGTGCCGGTCGCTGTGGCGGCATAGGCGTTGCTGGCAAGGGAAGCGGCGACAAATAGCGTTGCGCCGTAAACAATGCGGGATCTGGACATTTGGGTTCTCCAAGTAAATCGCCTCTTTTCTGAGGGTTAAAAGAATGTACCATCATTTTTTTCGATAAAAATATAATAATTAAAGTCATAGCTTATTTATGATAATAATAATCAATATTTACCAAATAAACATGGTTTCTAAAAACTTTATTTTAATCGTTTTTAAAATGTTAAAATACGTGTTGTTGTTGTATTCATTGTCGTTGTGGCGTATGGCCCTTGCCGGAAAGTTGCCAAAAGATTAACACCTTCCGCGCATGCTATAGGATAACGATCCTCTGGAGTTTCCCCATGTCGCTGCCTGCACTCCAGATCGGCCCCTATACGCTGCCTTCGCGCGCTTTTCTGGCACCGATGTCCGGGGTGAGCGATTATGCCATGCGCAAAATCGCCGCCGGATTTGGCGCAGGGCTGGTGGTGAGCGAAATGGTCGCAGCCGACCAATTGGCCGCGCGCGAGGCGGAGGCGGAGCTTCGGGCGCAAGGGGAGGGGATTGCCCTGCATGTCGTGCAATTGGCGGGCTGCACGCCCGAGGCCATGGCGGAAGGCGCGCGCGTGGCCGAGGCGAGCGGGGCCGCGATTATCGATATCAATATGGGCTGCCCGGCCAAACGCGTAACCAATGGCTGGTCCGGATCTGCCTTGATGCGCGATCTCGACCATGCACAATGCCTGATCGAGGCGGTGCGGGGCGCGGTGCAGGTGCCGGTGACGCTCAAAATGCGGTTGGGTTGGGATGATGCCAACCGCAACGCGCCGGAACTGGCGCGCCGGGCGCATGATGCCGGGCTCGCCATGATCACGGTGCACGGCCGTACGCGGATGCAGTTTTATAAAGGCCGGGCGGATTGGGCGGCTGTGCGCATGGTGCGGGCGGCAACCTCCCTGCCATTGGTGGTCAATGGCGACATTACCACGCTACAAGAGGCGCGCACCGCTTTGGCGCAATCTGGCGCCGATGCGGTGATGATCGGCCGGGCGGCTTTGGGAAGCCCGTGGCTGGTGGGGGCGATCGGGCGGGGCCTTGAAAGCCCTATCCAAGAGAATCCCACGCAAGAACAGCCTCCCCAGGAACGACCCGATAGGGCGGCGCGCACAGAAGCCATGGCGATGCATTACGCGTATTTGCTGCACGTTATGGGTCCGCAAATTGGCGTGCGGCACGCGCGCAAGCATGTCATAGCCTATGCGCAAGCGGCAATTGCGAGCGGTTATGCGGTCTCACAGGTGCATTTGGCCAAGGCCATGACCAGCGAAACGCCCGCGCAGGTGCATAGGTTTCTAGCCAATTTATACGCGGTGCCGACCTTGGTGGCCGGGCAGGAGAAACCCCATGCGTGAGGGCTTGATCGATCTTTTGCCGTTCGGCGTGCTGGAAATCGACCCTATCGGCAGGGTTGTTTTTGCCAATCTGGCAGCAGAGCAGGCCCTGGGCTTGGGACGCGCGCGGTTGATCGGGCGCAACGTGGTTGGTTTATTTGCGGAAAACACGGCCATGCGCGGGTTTTTGGCGCGTGCCACAACCAGCGCAGGCCCGCTGGTTGATTACGATGTCGCCTTGTCGGGACGGCTGGAAGGGCGGTTTGATCTACATGCCGTGCCGGGCGAGAAGGGGGCGTTGCTGCTCGCCTTTCAGGCCCGCCCCATGGCCGATCGCCTGCGCGCACCTTTGAGCCAGCGCGAGGCGACGCGCACGGTTTCCGCCTTGGCGGCGATGCTGGCGCATGAGGTGAAAAACCCGCTCTCCGGCATACGGGGCGCCGCCCAATTGCTTGAAGCGGATTTGGCGGAAGCCCGAAGGCCGCTCGCCCGCCTTATCCGCGATGAGGTTGATCGAATTGTCCGCCTTGTCAATGGCTTCGAGATGTTTTCTTCCACGCCGAAACCGCCGGAAGGCGCGGTGAATATCAATGAGGTGATCGACCATACCTTTCGGCTCGCCAAGGCTGGGTTTGCGG
>CAZGKS010000021.1:5898-14520 GCA_964526275.1 uncultured Methylobacterium sp.
CGGCGGGCATCGCCTTCGATTTACGGCTTGACCCCTCCTTGCCGCCGGTTCAGGGGGAGCGCGATCCTTTGGCGCAGGTGCTGATCAATCTGGTTAAAAATGCCGCAGAAGCACTTGAAACGCATCCATATACTGCAGATCCGCTTGATACCGCAGAGCCGCTTGGGCTTGAGGCTGCCAAACCGCCAAGCGCGCAGCACCCCGGCGCGCAACCACCTGGCGCGCCGTTTGCCGGGCGTATCACGCTCACCAGCGCTTTTCGCCCCGGCATGGCCTTGCGCTCGCACGATGGCGGCGCCCGCGCGGCGTTGCCGATCGAAGTGCAGGTGATCGATACCGGGCCGGGCATTCCGGAGCGGTTGATTGCGCATCTATTCGAGCCCTTTGTCAGCTCCAAAGCGCGCGGTTCCGGGCTGGGGCTGGCCTTGGTTGCCAAGGTTGTCGCCGATCACGGCGGCGCGATCGAGCATGAGCGGATAGGCGGCGAGACCATTTTTCGCCTGCGCCTGCCCATGGCAAGACAGGCGCGGTAACGCGCAGGGGCAAGACAGGCGCGGTAACGCGCAGGAGGCAAGACAGGCGCGGTAACGCGCAGGGGGCAAGACAGGCGCGGTAACGCGCTCGCCTGCATAAAAAGGGCTTTGCAAGCGCGTCGCATGCGGTTATCTACAAGAGAAAACAAGCCAGCCTGTTCATGCGGAACTTTGGAAAATTCATGGTCAGAAACGTTTTTTGGGTGGTCTTTGCTGCCGCTTTGCTGGCCGGATGTGCAACCCGGCCAGAAACAGGCGCGCTTGTCTCGGTGTCGGCAAAGGTGCCGGGCACGAAAACGCATGAAATTTTTGTCGCCACGACCCGCAAGGTAGATTCTCAGCCAGGCACTTATTTTAGCGGAGAACGCTCGGATCACCTCAATTTTGCACGGTTTGCGGTTTCGGTTCCGCCCGCGCATAAAAATGGCGAGGTCGAGTGGCCTTCGCAGCATCCGGGCAATCCGGCGACAGATTTCGTGACCACCGAGGGCGCCCGCATCAACAGCCAGGAAGCGTTTATTGCCGCGATCAATGCACGCCTTGCCGCCAAGCCGAAGGGCAAACGCACGGTCACGGTTTTCATCCATGGTTATAATACGTTATTTGCAGAAAGCGCGTATCGCCTCACCCAGGTCGTCCACGATTCTGAAGCCGATTTCGTGCCGGTTCTGTTCAGTTGGGCCTCGCGCGGCAGCGCCAAAGATTATGTCTATGACAATAACAGCGCCACAGCCGCGCGCGATTCGCTTGAACAGACCTTGCACGCTCTGGCCATGAGTTCCGCTGAGGATATCAATATCCTCGCCCATTCGATGGGCAATTGGCTGACCGTCGAGGTGCTGCGCCAGCTCAATATTTCTAAGGATGGTCAAAAAGTATTGAGCAAGCTGGGGCTTGTAACGCTTGCCTCCCCGGATATCGATTCCGATGTCTTCAAAACCCAGATGCTGCGTATCGGGCGGTTGCAAACGCCTTTCCTGATCGTCGTTTCAAAGGATGACCGGGCGCTGGCCATCTCGCAGCGCATTGCCGGCGGGGTTAACCGGCTGGGCAACCAAGCCAATACGGATGTGCTTGCAGGGCTTGGCGCGATTGTGGTGGATCTTTCCGATATGAAAACCTCCGATTCCCTCAACCATGGCAAATTCGCCCATTTGAGCCGGTATGGTCGCAGGTTGCGGGCAGGCCTTGCGGTTGGCGCCTTGCACCCCCCCCCCGGGGAGCGTGGCCGGGAAATTCTCGATGATGCCACCGACAAAGTGATCGGGCTTATCAAATTGCCCTTCCATCTGGTTCAGCCCTAACCGGTATCGCGCACAAGGCTTGGTCAGGCGCTTGCCAAGCGTGGCCGCGCACGGGAATCGACACGGCAGGCTTTGGCGCGGGATGCGTATTTACGGCCTTCCCCTTGCGTAAAAAATGGTCCATGATACCCGAAATCGGGAGGTATCCTTATGGTTGAACCCTTACCAGAAACCAAGGTCAGCATCGCTGGGGTGAACCGCCGGGATGTGGCGCTGACCTTGAGCGCAGGCGCGCTGGGGGTACTGGCTTTGTCGCAGGCGGGCGCGCAGGCGCAGACCGCATCCCCGGCTACACCGAACTCCTCTCCTCAAAATTTGCCACAGAAAGGCCCATCCATGTCCTTCACCTTGCCGGAACTTCCCTATGCCTATGAAGCGCTCTCGCCCTATATGTCGCGGGAAACCTTGGAGTATCATCACGACAAGCATCATCTGGCCTATGTCGATAACGGCAACCGCCTGCTCAAAGGCTCGGAATTCGAAGGTAAAAGCCTTGAAGACGTGGTCAAGGGCGCCTTTGGCAAAAACGCGGCTTTGTTCAACAATGCCGGGCAGCATTATAACCACATCCATTTCTGGAAATGGATGAAGCCCAATGGTGGCGGCGCTATTCCCGGCAAGCTTGAAAAGAAGATCATTGCCGATCTTGGGTCTGTCGAAAAGATGAAAGAAGATTTCATCGAGGCGGGCAAAGGTCAATTTGGCTCCGGCTGGTGCTGGCTGGCTGTCAAGGACGGTAAAATCACGATCATGAAATCAGCCAATGGGGAGAGCCCGCTCGTGCAAGGGGCTTCACCTATTCTGGGTTGCGATGTGTGGGAGCATTCCTACTACATCGATTACCGCAACCGCCGCCCCGATTATTTGAAGGCTTTTGTCGATCATCTGGTCAATTGGGAATACGTGGCCGAAATGGCCGAAAAGGCCGGGATCTGACCCTTATGCCTGTTCCGCAGCGTTTTTTGTCGCCAATCGCGGCGTTTTCGGCGCTTTTGGCGGTAAAATGGCGGGTAGGGAACCTTGCACGCACCGTGTATTTCTCCAAAACGCGGTGCGTGTCCCTTCCGTTCATGCTGGCGGGCCTGGTTCTGGCTATGCCCGGTATTGCCCGCGCGCAACCCCCCGGCGACTTCGATTTTTACGTGCTCGCCTTGTCGTGGTCGCCGAGTTTTTGCGCTGAAAAGGGCGAGGCGCGCGGCAGCGCCCAATGCGGCATCCGCCCGGAACGCGGGTTTGTCGTCCATGGTTTGTGGCCGCAATTCAACCGCGGTTACCCCTCCCAATGCGGGCCTGCCCGCGCTCCCGACCGGGCGGCGATGGCGTTGGCCGCAGAAGTTTTCCCCGATGACGGGCTCGCCCGCTACCAGTGGCGCAAGCATGGCACGTGTTCAGGCGAAGCGCCCGGCGCGTATTTCCGCTTGGTCAAGGCCGCGCGCGAACAGGTGGTCATCCCGCCCGTACTGCAGGGGGTGCAAACCGATCTCACCCTGGATGCGCTGGCGATCGAGCGGGCATTCGGGGTCGCCAATGCGGGGTTGCGCCCCGATATGATGAGCGTGCAATGCGCAAAGGGCCCGGCCTTGCGGGAGGTCTATGTGTGTTTTTCGCGCGATCTGCGCAGCTTTACCCCCTGCCCGGAGGTGGATCGAAAAGCGTGCCGGGCGCGCGATATTCGCATCCCTGCCGCGCGATGAATTATCGCCACGCCTTCCATGCCGGTAATTTCGCCGATGTGTTCAAACACGCCGTCTTGATGCAAATTTTGGCGTATTTGCAGCTTAAAGACAAACCCTTCCGCGTGCTCGATACCCATGCCGGGGCGGGGCTTTATGACCTTGCCAGCGCGGCAGCGTTGCGCACCCATGAGGCGGCGGCGGGCATTGCCCGCCTGCATGCGCCGTTTGCCCCCGCCATTGAGGCGGTGTTGGCGCCCTACCGGGCGGCTTTGGCAGCGTTTGCGCCGCCGCTTTATCCCGGCTCGCCCGCGTTGATCCGCCACGCCTTGCGGGCAGAAGACCGGGCGTGTTTTAATGAAAAACATCCGGAGGTTGCCCAGCTTCTGGCGCAAACCATGCAGCGTGATACCCGCCTCACACTCACCCAGCTGGATGCGTATCGCGCGCTCAAGGCGCAAATTCCGTTTCCGGAGCGGCGGGGGCTGGTGGTGATCGATCCGGCGTTTGAAGCACCCGATGAGTTTTCGCATTTGGCGGAGGCTTTGGCGCTGCTTGGCCGCAAATGGCGGCAGGCCAGCGCTTTGGTGTGGTATCCGGTCAAATATGGGCCGCATCTTGCCGCTTTTGAGGCCGATCTTGCGGCGCTGCCGTTTGATACGGTTCTGGTGGCAGAGCTCCATGTCGACCAGGTGCAGGCAGAAGGCCCGCTGGTGGCGTGCGCTTTGGCGTTGATCAACCCGCCTTATACCTTGGCAACCGAGCTTGAAAGCCTGCTCCCGGCGCTGGCGGAACGCTTGGCTGTGGGGCCCAAAGCGTGCTTCCGGCTCGATTTTTTGCGCAAAGCGTAACGCTCTGCCGATATCGGGCAGGGATATAAAAGAGATGCCGCTTGCCCGCAACATGCGGTATAATACCAATGGCCTTTGGTATAAGGGGCAAAATGGGAGGTTTTAATGTTCAAATTGCGCTCATCTGCGGCATCCCCCTTCGGCCGCAAGGTCAAGGTTGTGGCCAAATTGACCGGTTTTGCCGATAAAATCGAGATTATCACCACCGATACCATGGACCCCAACGACCCCTTGCGGCACGATAATCCGCTGGGGAAAATCCCGGTCTTGCTGCTGGAGGATGGCTCGACGCTCTATGATTCGCGCGTGATTGTCGAATATCTCGATGTTCTGGCGGGCGGCGGGGTCGTGCTGCCGGTGGCGGGCAAGGCGCGGTTCGATAGCCTGAAAGGTCAGGCTTTGGCAGATGGCGTTATGGATGCGGCCATTTTGCAGGTTTATGAAAAACGCTTCCGCGCGCCCGAACACCACGACGCCGCCTGGCTTGCGCATCAGGCCGGCAAGGTTGCACGCGGCCTTGCCACCTTGGAGGCAAACCCGCCCATAGCGAGCGCTACCCCCGAAATCGGGGCGATCAGCACGGCTTGCCTGCTGGAATGGTACGAATTCCGGTTCTCGCCGGAATGGCGCAGTGCGCATCCCAAGCTGGTAGATTTTCTGGCCGCGTTCCATGCCGCCGTGCCGAGCTTTGCCGCTACAAGCCCGCGTTGATCGGCCAAAGCACCGCAAGGCGAGGCAAGTTCAGGGTTTGGGGGGCGGCGTGGCGCGCATTTTGATTACGGGCGATGCAGGATTTATCGGCCATCATCTGGCGGCCGCCTGCCTTGAGCACGGCCATAGCGTGCTGGGGATTGATACCCTCACGCCCTATTATGATGTGCGGCTCAAGCAGGCGCGCCGGGCACGGCTGGCCGGGGCAGGGGATTACCGCCCCTTGACCTTTGCGATCGAGGATCAGGCACAGCTTATGGCAGCCTTTGCCGCGTTCAAACCAGAGATTGTCTATCATCTGGCGGCACAAGCGGGCGTGCGGCACTCGCTCGATGCGCCCGCAGCGTATATCGCAGCCAATATCGGCGGCTCGTTTGCCGTGCTCGAAGCGTGCCGCGCGCATCCGCCCAAGCATCTGCTGCTGGCTTCCACCTCGTCGGCCTATGGCGCCAATACGCATTATCCGTTTTGCGAAACCGACCGGGCGGTGCATCCGGTATCGCTGTATGCGGCAACTAAAGGCTCGATGGAGCTGATGGCGCATGCTTATGCGCATTTATTTGCGTTTCCGGTTACGGCCTTCCGGTTTTTTACCGTCTATGGTCCATGGGGGCGGCCAGATATGGCCTATTTCAGCTTCGCGGAGGCAATTTATGCGGGTAAACCGCTGACCTTGTTCAATCGCGGTGAAAGCACGCGCGATTTCACCTATATCGATGATCTGGTGCGCGCCATGCAGGCTTTGGCCCAAGGCGTGCCGGTTGCGGGGCAAAGCGTGCAGGCGGGCGATAGCATCAGCCCGGTTGCGCCTTATCGGCTGGTCAATATCGGCATGGGCCAGCCGGTCGCGGTGATCGAGATGCTGCGCGCTTTGGAGGCCGCTTTGGGGCGCACGGCTTTGTGCGTGCATAAGCCCCTCCCGCCGGGGGATGTGGTGAAAACCTTTGCCAGCCCGGATTTATTGTTTGCGTTGATCGGGCCACAGCAGGCAACCCCGCTGGCGGATGGCATAGCGCAGTTTGTGCGTTGGTTTACGGATTATCGCGCCGGATAAGCGACACCCTTGCAGGGGACAAGCTGAACAGGGTCGAGCAGGGCGGCTTGATTTGGGAGGGGCGGATTTGCGCGCCCAGAATGCGCGCGCGCCTGCCCGGAAGCCGCCAGAACGATCTGGAGAGAACGGCATTGGCCATCAAAGCAAATCCGGTAATCTGCCACAGCCTGCGAACGGCGTAAGGTGAGCGCAGTAAGCGGCGCGATTTTGGGTACCCATTCCCAGAAAACACCGTTTTTATGCGCGCCTTCCCCCGCTTCCATGCCCGCGCCAGAGCCTGTAACCCGCGCGCGCAACAAATAAAGCGCGCCGTTTTGGGCCCGCCAATCCTCCTGCCATAGCTGTTTTTCAACCGAATGCTGCCATTCGAGCGTGATCTCGCTCACGCCCAACGCGATCACACCCGCCCCCGCCAGCAGGCAGATCATCTGGGCGGCGCATAGCCCACACCGTCGGTCCAGGGAATGGCCACCACCAGCATCAGGGCGGCAAGGGCTGCCAGCCCGCGCTCCGCCAGCGTGGTGCGTGCCAGGCCATAGCCGACCGCCGCGACCCCCCATAACATAATCGCCAGCAGCGCCTTGAGCACGACATAGCCCACTGCGAACAGATAAGCCGTGCCCTCAACCCCCTTCACCGGTTGGAGCATCAAGGCCGGATCATAAACCGCCATGAAGGGGATAACAAAACCCGGCAGGGCAATTTTAAGGGCAGCAAACCCGATCTTGAACCCGCTCTCCTTGGCAATTGGGGCGGCGGCAAAGGCGGCAAGAGCCACAGGGGGAGTAAGGTCTGCCATAATGCCAAAATAAAACACAAACATATGACTGATGATCAAGGGTACGCCAAGATCGAGCAAGGCAGGCGCGGCAATGGAAGAGGTAATGATATAATTGGGAATGGTGGGGATGCCCATGCCTAAAATCAGTGAGACGATCATGGTGAGAAACAGGGAGGCAACCAGCGAATCGCGACCGATTGCCACGACCCAATTGCCGAAAATCGTGCCGATACCGGTAAGGGTCATTGTGCCGATAACAAGGCCAACCACGGCGCAAGCCAGCCCGACGGGCAAAGCCTGCCGCGCCCCATCTGCCAAGGCGGCCAGACAATCGCGCAAGGTGGCGCGCGGGCCATCCTTGAACAGGGCAACAACAATAACAACCAGGACCAAGCTCAGCACGCTGACAACGCTCACCGCGAGTGACCCCGCGGCCAGCAGGCCAAGCCCTACCCAAAACAAGACACGGGCGCCCGGCGTTCCCAGCCCGATCGCCAAGGCACTGGCGATAACCAGCAACACCGTGAGCGCCAGCCCGACAGAGCCCGCAAAAAGCGGCGTATAGCCCGCAAACAACAGATAAACCAGCACCGCCAAAGGCAAAACAAGGTGCCATTTGTCGGCAAAGGCTTTGCGGGCAGAAGGTAGCTCCGCGCGCGGCAAGCCAACAAGCCCGGCGCGGCCTGCCTCCAGATGCACTGCCACAAACGCTGAAACGTAATAGAGCAAGGCGGGGATGATCGCCGCTTGGACAATCTTGACATAGGGCACATCGATCGTCTCCGCCATGATGAACGCGACCGCGCCCATAACCGGCGGCATGATCTGCCCGCCCATGGAGGCGGTAGCCTCCACGCCCCCCGCAAACGCCGCCCGGTAGCCGAAACGTTTCATCAAAGGAATGGTGAACTGCCCGGTCGAGACGACATTGGCGACACCCGAGCCCGAAATAGTGCCCATCAAGGCAGAGGAAAAGACCGCGACCTTGGCAGGCCCACCCCGCGCTGCGCCAAACAGCCCCATGGCGATATCCGTAAACAGCCCGATCATGCCAGCCCGCTCCAGGAAGGCTCCAAACAGGATGAACAGGAAAATGTAGGTGGCGGAAACCAAGATGGGGGTTGAATAAATGCCCTCGGTACCAAAGGCCATATGATCGATCACCTGCTCGAAGCCATAACCGCGATGGTTGAGCGGTGCGGGCAACAGATGCCCGAACAGGCAATAGCTAAGAAAAATACCGGCAACAATGGGTAATGCTGGCCCCAAAACCCGCCACACCAACGTGAAAAGCAAGGCAAGGGAAATGCTGCCAACAACCAGATCGGCAGGGGTCATCTCCCCCGCCCGCGCGATCAAGGCCTCGTAAAACGCCCAATGATACAGGCTGATAGCAAGGGATACCCCGCCAATTCCCCACCATAACGCTTTGGCAAATGCGCTATGGGTGCGATGATTGGCCAGCATGGCACTGGCGACCAGCCCCAGAAAGCCGACATGCAGCGTGCGCACAACCTGGCTGGGTAGCGAGCCCGCATAGCGCGCAACCAGAAGATAGGCGAGCATCAAGGCGCCAAAAGCCAGAAGGCTCTCACGGCTGTAATGGCCACGAACACCGTTCACGATCAGCCATAAGGCCCAAATTATAAAGGCACTGCCGATAAAGTGCAGCGCGGTAACAGGGCCCAATAAAAGCTTGTCGAGCGGGATACCAA
>CAZGKS010000022.1:0-14349 GCA_964526275.1 uncultured Methylobacterium sp.
TTAGGAAACCGTTGCTCTATCCTGCTGAGCTACCGGGACCACCTGCTGTGTGCTTTGCCAGAGCTTGGCGCGCACTGCAAGGGGGAGGTGCTGTGCGCAAAAGCGTCTTGCGGGAAGGCGTCTTGCGGGGCAACTGCGTTCAAACCCCTGCCGCTAGGGTCAGGGCGATTCGGCATGCCGATGCTGCGAGGGCGGTACTGCGCGGGCGGGGCATGATGCACCCCGCGTAACAGCACGCTTAAAACACAGCTTGAACCGTGTTTTTCTTGTCCTAAACCGTGCGTTTCCCGCAGATAACGTTTTATCCAGCGCCATCGCGCGCAAGGATCGCCCGGATTTTTTCTGCGGTTGCGGCAAGTTCTGCCTTATCGGCCTGCGGGGCGGGGTAGCTGGCGATTTTCTGCCCGGCAAAGCGCGGCAGGATGTGAAAATGCAGGTGAAACACTTCCTGCCCGGCGGCGCTTTCCGAGAATTGCTGCACGGTGATACCATCGGCGTTCAGGGCGGTTTTGCAGGCGTTGGCGATACGCTGCGCCAGCAGGATCACCTGCGCGAGTGCTTCTGGCGGCACATCGAGCAGGTTGCGCGCAGGCGCTTTGGGCATCACCAACGCATGGCCGGGGGTGCGGGGCATGATGTCCAGAATGGCGAGCGCATGCTCCGTTTCGTGCACTTTTATGGCAGGAATTTCGCCGCGCAAAATTCTGGCAAAAATGTTTTCCGGATCATAGGACAGGGTTTCAGGCATGGGTTTTTCCTCAAGACGGTTCTTGGCAGGGCGAAGGCTTGGCAGGGCGAAGGCTTGGCGGGGCGAAGGCTTGGCGGGGGGCTCGGTTCTCAGGTGATTTCAAACCAGGCTTCAACCTCCACGGCGGCATCGAGCGGAAGAACACTCACCCCAACGGTGGTGCGGGCATGGCGACCGGCATCGCCCAATACCGCAACCATGAGATCGGAGGCGCCGTTCATAATGCCGGGAAGGGCGGTAAATTCCGGCGTTGCGGCGATAAAGCCACCAAGGCGCACCACAGCGCGGATGCGATCAAGCGTGCCCAGAGCCGCTTTGGCTTGGGCCAGTAGGTTGATGGCGCATAAGCGTGCCGCCTGTTGCCCCGCTTCTGGCGAAACGGCCGCGCCTAATTTGCCGCGATGTTCGGGGGCAAGTTTGCCCTCTGCCCCAAGGCAAAGCTGGCCAGACAGAATGAGGCTGCTGCCGTGCAGGCGGGCGGGCACATAATTGGCGATCGGGGCGGCGGGTTGCGGCAAGAAAAGGCCCAAGGCGGCCAAGCGCGCTTCGGGCGAAAGCGGGGGAGAGGCGGTTTGCGGCATGACAGGCTCCGAAGGGATGGGGGCGTGCGTCTGATTGGATACTGTGTTCGTTGAGAAGATATGTTACACACATACGTGTCCAATGGAACAGGGGCGATATAGGCAAGGTGTTTTGATGCAGGATATTTTGATGACCGGTTTGAAGCGTTTGCGCAAATGCCTGCCCGCTTATTGGGGGTATATAGCATGGGGATGCGCGGTTATGGGCGCGGTTGCTCCGCTCAAGGCGGGGGAGCTTACGCTGTTGCCGCACAAGGTGCGTTATGCGCTCACCCTTACAGCCTCTGAAGCCGGCGGGCCTAGTTCGGCGCGTGGATCGGCGGATCTGGAAATTCTCGGCAATCCTTGCGATGGATATGCGACAAATTTTTCGCAAAACATGGAATTGCTGGACAGCGATGGTAATGCGCGGCGGCTCGAATTCCGCTCGACGCAATGGGAGGATGGGGGGGGGAATGTGATGCGTTTCACAAACCACACGCGGATCAATGGGGTCGTTATGCGGGACATTGAAGGGGTCGCCAAACGGACCGCAGATGGCGGGGTCAGCGTGGTCTTTTCACGCCCGGCGGGCAAAAAGGCCGATCTGCCCGGGCAGGCGATCTTCCCCAACCAGATGACGCTGCAATTGATCGAGGCGGCCAAGCGCGGGGAGCGGTTCTTTTCAACCCAGCTTTTTGATGGTTCGGAAAATGGCGATCGCATTCAGACGGTTATCGCCACGATTTCCCCCGAAATGGGGAACGAGGCCGCCCAAAAGCTGGAAAAGCCCCTGCGTGAGGGCCTGCAGGCGCAAACCGGTATGCGCCATTGGCCGATTACCGTGAATTATTATGAGGCTGACCCCGAAACAAAGACGGCCGGAGGCGGGGATCAAATTCCCACTTATGCGTTCCGCAGCGTGACCTTTGAGAACGGCGTGATGGGAGATCTGCGCTTCCGGCTGCCGGATTTCTCGCTCAAGGGGCAAACCACCCAATTCAAGGCGCTGCAGGGCGAAGGGTGCAAGCCATAAGGGCGCGCTATGGTGGTTGCGCAAGATGGATTTTGACGCAGATATACCCTGCTCTATCTCTTTGTAAAAGAACGCGTTTTTTGCTTTTGAAAATATCCACAAAAGCAAAAACGCTATCTATCTCTTTGTAAAAGAACGCGTCTTTTGCTTTTGAAAATATCCACAAAAGCAAAAACGCTATTGAAGCCGTTTTGCGGCGCTGGCTGGACTTGACCGCTGGACTTGACGACCTGAATGTTTCACATTCAGCGTTATCGGCTCTTTCTTGTGTTCCTCCTCCTTGTGTCCCTCCCCTCTCTTTTTTCTTGTTCTTACCCTCCTTGATCTCTCAAGCCTTGCGGGAATTGCCATGCAAAAGCCTCCTAATCCCGGTGATGACGTGTTTTCTTCGGCACTGGCGAAGGCTTCGGCGCATTTTAAAGCCGAAGATGCCCCAGAGGATACGCTGACCCGCACCGCCACGCGGATCGGCCGGGCGCTCTCGGGGCTCGCTTTTCTGGCGCTGGCGTGGTATTTCGGCCACCAATTGAAGGTGTGGTAACGGCCCTGCCTTCAAGCCAAGCCCCGCAGGCGCCTCGCCCCCCCGGCAGGGAGCGTCTTTATGCGGGTAAATGCACTTGGAAGGTGGAGTTGTTGGAAGGTGGAGTTGAATGAGCGGTAGCGCCCGGTTTCCTGCGCCCTCCTGGGCGCCCATGCAGGCCCCAACGCTTGAGGATTTCGAAGCGATTGCAGCGGCGCGCTTTGCCAGCCTGCCCGCAAGGTTTTTACAATTATGCGGCCATGTGATCATCCGGATAGAAGATTTCCCTGATGATGACGTGATCGAGACCATGGAGCTCGATACCCCCTTCGATATTCTCGGGCTGTTCCATGGCCAGAGCCTGCCCGACATGGGGGCGTTGCCGCAAACCGGGCAAATGCCCAATATGGTCTGGCTGTATCGCCGCCCTATCCTCGATTACTGGGCCGAAAACGAGGATACGCTGGGGGATGTGATCGCCCATGTGCTGATCCACGAGATCGGACATCATTTCGGGCTGACCGATGACGCGATGGAGCGGATCGAGCAAGAGATGGGGTAGAGCCTGTTCAAAAAGGGCGTGCGCGCGCACCGGCCATGCGCCAGGGCCTTGTTTGATGAAAACAAAACCGCGCGCCTGCGCTTTTTTGTCGCATCTTGTTACCGCAAAACCGGCTTTCCCTTTTACGGAACATGCGCTAAGGAAGCATCGGCTGGGGAATTCGGGTGGTTTTTGGTGCACGGAATTCTTGACCTTCAAGCCTTGTCGCCTTTTAAAACCAACACGTTACAAACCATCGTGTTTGCCCTTGCGGTCGGGAGTTTGCCATGAAGCCCTTCACCACCCTTACCTCTACCCCCGCCCCGATGAAGGTGGTCAATGTCGATACCGATATGATCATCCCCAAGCAGTTCCTGAAAACCATCAAGCGTACCGGGCTGGGAAAATCCCTGTTCTTCGAGATGCGCTTTGACGAGCAGGGGCGCGAGAACCCCGATTTCGTGCTCAACAAACCCGCTTACCGCGCCTGTGAAATCCTGATCGCGGGGGATAATTTCGGCTGTGGTTCCTCGCGCGAGCATGCGCCATGGGCCTTGCTCGATTTCGGGATCCGCTGCGTGATCTCCACCAGTTTTGCCGATATTTTCTATAATAATTGCTTCAAAAACGGCATTTTACCCATTGTCGTAAAGCCGGAAGATCTCGACAAGCTGTTCGATGATGCCGATCGCGGGGCCAATGCCACCCTCACCATTGATCTGGCGGCCCAAGAAATCCGGGGGCCGGATGGCGGCGTTGTGCGCTTTGAAATCGACCCCTTCCGCAAGAAATGCCTGATGGAAGGCCTTGATGATATTGGCCTCACCATGGCAAAGGCAGACAGCATCGCGGCCTATGAGACCAAAGCCAAAACAGACCGGGCCTGGCTGTAACCGCTAAAGGCCTTTGCTGCCAAGCCTGTGCGCTGCTCAACAGGGTTAATCTTCGTTAACGCTCCCGTGCCTATAGTGGCGCGGGAGGATGGTGTGATGCGTGTGGTTCTTGCTGGATTTTTGGGGCTTTTGTGCAGCGCGCAGGCCTTGGCTCGCCCCGATTTTGCCACCTGCCTTGCCGGGTTGCGCAGCGAAGCGCTGGCGCAGGGCATTCCGGGGGCTCTGTTCGACCAAACCCTGCGCGCCGTTGAGCCCGACGAGAAAATTATTGAGGCGATGGAGGCGCAGCCGGAATTCAAAACCCCGATCTGGGATTATCTGGCAACGCTGGTCGATGACGAGAAAATTGCGCAAGGGCGGGCGCTGCTGACCAAACACGCCGCGCTGCTGGGCCAAATTGAAGCCGCTTATGGCGTTGATCGGCATAGCGTGGTTGCGGTGTGGGGCGTGGAAAGCGATTACGGGCAGGTAATGGCGCGCTGGCCGTTGCCGCAAGCGCTCGCCACGGCGGCGTGCTGGGGGACGCGGCGGCAGGCGTTTTTTCGCGGAGAATTGATCGCTGCGCTCAAAATTGTCGCGCGCGGGGATCTGGCGGCAGAAAAACTGCGCGGCTCCTGGGCCGGGGCGTTTGGGCATACGCAGTTCATTCCGTCCACCTATTTACGGCTGGCAGTGGATTTCGACGGCGATGGCCGCCGCGATCTGGTCGATTCACTGCCCGATGCGCTCGCCTCCACCGCCAATTACCTCAAAAAAGCGGGGTGGATGAACGGCGAAAGCTGGGGCTATGAAGTGCGCGTGCCGCAAGGATATTCCGGGCCGGAGGGGCGCAAAGCCAAGCATTCGCTCGATTTTTGGGCCCAACGCGGCTTGACGCGTGCCGATGGCCGCGCGCTTGCCGCCCTGCCCGCAGCGGGCTTGCTGCGCCCTGCCGGGCCGGAGGGGCCCGCTTTTCTGGTGACCAAAAATTTCGACGCCGCCTATGCCTATAACGCCGCCGAAAGCTATGCGCTGGCGATCTCCCTGCTCTCGGACCGCCTGAAAGGGCGGGCGGGGCTTCTTGCCCCATGGCCAACCGAGGATCGCGGGCTCTCGCGCGCTGAACGCAAACGCCTGCAAGAAAAACTGATCCGCGCGGGCTATGATGTCGGCAAACCCGATGGCGCGATTGGCGCCTTGACCCGCGCGGCCATTCGGCAGGTGGAGGCCAGCCTTGGCCTGCCACAAACCGGGCGGGCGGGTGGCAAGGTGTTCGATGCGCTGAAATAGCGGCGGCTTACCCTTGCTTTTGGGGGAGTTTTTGCCTTGCAAAGCGGCCTTTGCCTTTCAGGGGAGCCGCCTCACGGTGCGCAGGGCGCCCGCTGCGGCGGCGATGCGCGGCAAGGCGATTGCCATGTCTTCGCTGGTGACCGCCATGGCATGGGCATGAGCGTGGAGCAAGCGCCCGCCCCCCTGCGCGATACCCACATGCCCCGGCCAGAACAGCATATCGCCGCGCGCAAAGCCTGCTTGTGCCGCAGGCGGCGCGATAACCTGACCAAGCGTTTGCTCCTGCTGGTCGCTATCCCGCAAGGCCTTGATGCCCGCCCCGAACAGGGCCACCTGCACCAGCCCCGAGCAATCGAGCCCCAGCGAGGATTTCCCGCCCCATAAATACGGCGTATGCAGGAATTTTTCGGCTTCTGCTACAAAATCCGGCGCAGACTGGGCGATGGGGGTGAGATGCGCGGCAAACAACCACCCCTCCCCCTCTGGATAAGCAAGGCGCGCGAATTTATCGGCACCCGCCAGCACCGATACAACCGCACCATAAGACAGCGCGGCGCGTGGCGGATGCTTCATGGCAGGTGCCGGGTAAACAAAGCTGCGCAAGGCGCTCACACGATGCGTGGGCAGGGATGCGGGCGCAGCGGGCAGCCCGGCCACGGCCGCACACGACCCAGCCAAAGCCGCACAGGGCACGTAGCCGACATAACCATCGCGCAGGGCCTGCCCCCAGGCAAAGTCTGGCCCGAATTCGTACACCTCGAAGGTTTCGCCGAACAAGAGTTCGGTCTCGAAGGCCAAAGCGAAGTCCGGCGCACGGCGCAACGGGGCTGCGGGCACGCAAACCTGCCTGGCCACGGGCGCGGCATAATGCGGTGCCAAGATCACCCCGCGCAAGGATTGAGCGGCAAGATCGGAGCGGGCGGGGGTGATACGAGGATCGTGGGGCATGATACCGCCTTGCGTTAGAGCCTTTTGGCTTTTGATGACACTCTCAAAAAAACGCGTTTTACCGCTTATACCAATGGCCTTTAGAGCAATTCCAGCGAAGATTGAATCGCCTGAAACGCTCTATCTCTTTGTTTTAACGCAATTTCGGACGCGAAACCGGTTCCAACGATCGCTGGAATTACTCTAGCGCGAAGCCTGCTCCAAAGCCTGCAACGCCGCGCGCAGCTTATGCGCCAGCACGGCAGGCGGATCTGAGCGCGCAAGCTTTACCCAAGGCAGCGCAACCCCTGCATGCGACCACTGGGCCGGCTGCGGCAGGCGCGCTGCCGTATCTTCAAGGGAAACAACCAGATCCAGCCGCGCTGTTGCCAGATAAGGGCGCGCGAGCAGCCCCAATGCGCGCAGCTCCAGCTTGCCCGCAATCACCGGGTGGGGCGCTGCGATCAGGCGGCCATTTTGTGCGCGCAGCAATACGCGGTCATCGGCCACAAGGGTGGCAAAAAGGGGCGGTGCCCCCTGCCCTGCTTGTCCCCATCCTGCTTGTCCCCATCCTGCTTGCTCCCAAGATGCGCAGAGCAGCGCGGTCAGCGTGCTCTTGCCGCTGCCCGATGCGCCCAATATCAACACGCCGCGCTCGCCCAATACCAGCGCGCTGGCATGAAGGCTTGCCGCGGGCGCTTCTTGCGGCGCGCCTTTTGGAGGAGTGCTCCTGCTTATGCCTGCCAATGTATCTCCCCCGAAATATCCGGTCATCGACTGATACCCATGGCCCTTGAGGCTGACACACAAGGCCCTTGAAGGGAACGAAACGATCTTATTTTTATCCAAGGATACGATAGTTTCGGGAAGAATACCAAAGAGGCATTTTCAAGGATCGTTGGTATCATCGTTGGTATCATGGCATCAAAGGCAGGCGGATCGTGAAGCGCGCGCCCCCTTGCTCGCGGTTGGCGGCAAAGATAATCCCGCCATGGGCTTCCACAATCTGTTGCGAAATGGCCAGCCCTAAGCCGGAATTCTGGCCAAAGCCCTGCTCTGGTCGGTCGGTATAAAACCGCTCGAAAATGCGCTTGAGCGCGTGCTCCGGGATACCGGGGCCGGAATCTTCGACCAGAATTTCGGCATTCTCACCCGATTTTGCCAAAGTGAGGGTGACCTTCTGGCCATGCGCTGAAAACGAGAGCGCGTTGTCGATCAGGTTCATCAGCACTTGCACCAAGCGCCCTTCATGCCCGATAACCCGCACGGGCGCAGGGGCGCGGTTAAAAAAAGCCAGGCTGGGGCCATCTTCCGGCAACACCTCTTTTTTAAGCGCCAGCGCGCCAGCAATCAACGCGCCAAGATCCATGGGGGTGCCCTCTTGCCGCTGCAATTCGGCATCGAGGCGCGAGGCTTCCGAAATATCGGTGATCAGACGATCCAGCCGCCGGACATCGTGGTGGATAATGCCCAGCAACCGCGCCCTTATTTCCGGCGTGCGGGCAAGGGGCAGGGTTTCTGCGGCAGAGCGCAGAGATGTAAGCGGGTTTTTAAGCTCATGGGCGACATCGGCGGCAAAGCGCTCGATGCTCTCAATGCGCGAATAGAGCGCGCCTGTCATCTCGCCCAAGGAGTGCGAGAGGCGGCCGATTTCATCGGAACGGCCGGAAAAATCGGGAATCTGCGTGCGCCCTTTGGTGCCGCGCCGCACCCTGTCTGCCGCTTCCGACAACCGGCGGACCGGATCGGCAATCGAGCGGGCCTGCAACGCTGACAGCACCAGCATGACCAGCGAGGCCCCCAGAAAAACCAACAGGTAGTTCCACCGCTCTTCGGCAATTACCTGGTCAACATCGCCTTCTTGTGTGGAAAGCACCAAGGCCCCGCGCAAGGTGCCCCCGCGATAAACCGGGCTAAGCACATGCACAATCGTGTTACCTGCCACAACCTGCACGCGGCTGACGGCCTCCCCCTTGAGCGCGTTGGCGAGATCTGGCTGGATATTCTCGGAAATTTGCGCCTCGCCATAAGGGGCCCTATAGACCCCAAAGGTGCTGCGCAGCCAATCAAGCAGGCGCGCGGGGGGCGGCTTGGTGAGCGCTACGCCCGAATTGACGCGGCGAAAAAACGCCCGTGTATCCACCAAAACCGCCCCTTCGGGGTCAAACAGGCGCGCTCTGGTGCGGGTGGGGGCGACAAGCTGGCGCAAAATCGGGGCAACTTGCGCAGGGTTGATCGAAAATTCCAAAAAGCCCAAAGCCGGGTCATCGCGCGCCGGGGCATCACCCGCCTGCTCCCGGATCAAGGTTTCAATGTCGAGCGTTATGCCCTCCCCCCCGCTCGAATAGGTGGCGCTGGCAATCGCGGCGGCAATGGTTTCCGCTTGCAATAACAGGCTTTGCCGCCGCGCATCAATCACGCCGGTATGGGTTTGGTTGATCCACAAAAACCCGGCAAACAGCACGGCCAGCCCGGCCAGATTGAGGGTTACAATCCGCCGTGTGAGGCTGGAGGAAAAAGCGCGCACCAGCCACCGCCTTGTGCGCAGCAAGGCGCGCCGCCAGAACGGCGGCAAGGCCAGAAGTTGCGGCGGGACGGTAGCGGGATCAGGCATCCTTGAAACGGTACCCCACGCCGTAAAGGGTTTCAATCATCTCAAACGACTCATCAACCTGTTTGAACTTGCGCCGGAGCCGCTTGATATGGCTATCGATCGTGCGGTCATCGACATAAACCTGATCGTCATAGGCGGCATCCATCAAGGCATTGCGGCTTTTTACCATGCCGGGGCGCTGGGCAAGGCATTGCAGGATCAGAAATTCCGTCACGGTCAGGATGACGGGCAAGCCCTTCCACGTGGTGGAATGGCGCGCTTCATCCATCAACAGATCGCCGCGTTCAAGGGTTTTGGTGCCGCTGGCCGTGGCAGCCCCCGCTTCGGTATTGCGTGCAGCGTTTGGATCGCGCACCGGCGCATGGGCCCGGCGCAGGATGCTTTTTACCCGTTCGACCAGCAGGCGCTGCGAAAACGGCTTGCGGATGAAATCATCGGCACCCATTTTAAGGCCGAAAAGCTCGTCGATTTCCTCATCCTTGGAGGTCAGAAAAATCACCGGCAGGTCAGATTTCTGGCGCAGACGGCGCAACAGCTCCATGCCATCCATGCGCGGCATTTTAATATCGAAAATCGCCAGATCCGGCGGGGTTTGCCGCAGGCCTTCCAGCGCGCTCGCGCCATCGGTATAGGTTTCGACCTTAAACCCCTCATTCTCAAGGGCAATGGAAACCGAGGTGAGAATATTGCGATCGTCATCGACCAAAGCGATTGTCGGCATGGGGAATCCTTTTGCTACCCGATCCTTATCAAATGGGGCTGCAATAAGGCCCCTTCAAGGCCATGCCGTTCTATCGCCATGATCGTGAACGGGGGCTGTCTGAAGTTTTCATGTTAACTATCGCCTGAGCGGGTGTGTTTTTTCCAACTCGATTTACCGCGCTCAATGCGCTTCATCCCAGTTGAGGGCGGCTTTTGCCTCCACCACCAGCGGCACCGACAGCTTGAGATAGGGCTCCGCGGCGCCCGCCATCACCTGTTTGATCACCGGAAGGGCGCGCGCGATTTGCCCCGCCTCAATTTCAAAAATCAGCTCGTCATGCACTTGCAGCAGCATATCGGCTGCAACGCCCGCCTGCGCCAGCGCGTCTTCCATACGCAGCATCGCCCGGCGAATCAAATCCGCCGCCGAGCCCTGGATCGGCGCGTTGATCGCAGCGCGCTCGACAAAGGCGCGCTCCGCAGGGTTTTTCGAGGTACTTCCCGGAAAATGCGCGCGGCGGCCGAACAGGGTTTCAACATAGCCTTGCGCGCGCACCTGTGCCTTCATCGCCTCCATATAGTCGCGGATACCGGGGAACCGCTCGAAATAGCGCTTGATATAGGCCCCCGCCTCTTCGCGCGGAATGGAGAGCTGGTTGGCGAGCCCGAACGCGGAAATGCCATAAATAATGCCGAAATTGATCGCTTTGGCCCGGCGGCGGATGTCGCTGGTCATCTCGCCCAGCGGCACGGCGAACATTTCCGAGGCGGTGAGCGCGTGAATATCGATCCCCTCCGCAAACGCCTTTTTAAGTTGCGGAATATCGGCGATATGCGCCAGCAGGCGCAATTCGATTTGGGAATAATCGGCCGAAACAAGCTGGTAGCCGGGCGCGGCCACGAAGGCTTTGCGGATCTTGCGCCCTAATTCGTTGCGTACCGGGATATTTTGCAAATTGGGATCGGAGGAGGATAACCGCCCCGTGGTGGTGGAGGCCAGCGCGAACGAGGTATGCACCCGCCCGGTTTGCGGATGAATAAAGGCGGGCAAAGCATCGGTATAGGTCGATTTAAGCTTTTGAAGCTGGCGCCATTCCAGAATTTTGCCGGGCAAGGCGTGGCCTTCCGCCGCCAGATCTTCAAGGGCGCTGGCGCCGGTCGCCCAAGCGCCGGTGGGCGTACGCTTGCCGCCCGGCAGGCCCATTTTATCGAATAAAATATCCCCCAATTGCTTGGGCGAAGCCAGGTTGAACGTCTCGCCCGCCAGGGCATGGATTTCGCTTTCCATGCCCGCCATTGCCTGTGCGAACGCCCCGGAAAGATGCGCAAGCATCTGCCGGTCAATGAAAATTCCCCGCTGCTCCATGCGCGAAAGGCAGGTCGGCATGGCGCGCTCCAGCCATTCATAGACATGGGACAGGCCCTCCGCGCATAGGCGCGGCTTGAGCACATGCCATAGGCGCAAGGTTATATCCGCATCTTCCGCAGCATAGCGGGTCGCCTCCGCAAGGGCGACGTGATCAAAGGAGCGCGCGTTTTTACCCTTGCCCGCCACCTCGGTGAAGGGGATCGGCGCATGCCCCAGATGCAGGGTCGAGAGCGCATCCATGCCATGGCTGCCGCGCCCGGCATCGAGCACATAGGACAGCAGCATGGTGTCGTCATAGGGGGCCAGCGTGATGCCGTGGCGCGATAAAACGGTAAAATCGTATTTGATATTCTGCCCGATTTTGAGCCGAGCAGGGTCTTCCAGCACCGGTTTGAGCAGCGCCAGCGCTTCTTGCAGCGGGATCTGCCCAGGGGCGAGCCCGGCATCGAACAAGCCATCCCCCGTGCGGTGCTGGAGCGGAATATACACCGCCTGCCCCGGCGCACAGGCCAGCGAGACGCCGACCAGTTCGGCCTGCATGGCATCGAGCGCGGTGGTTTCGGTATCGACCGCCAAAGGCGCGCCGGGCTCCAGCGCGGCAAGCCATTGCGCCAGCGCGTGGGCGGTACCCAGCGCCTTGTAATCCTCATAGCGCACGGGCAGCGCCCGCATGGCCGCCAGTTGCGCCTGCGCATGGGCTTGCGGGGTAAGCGCCCCTGCGGGAGCGGCCATGGCTACCGGCGGAAGATTGGCGGATGCCTCTGGGTTTACGGGCAGGTTTGGGGTGGCGGGCTGGTTTGGGGGGGGCGCTGCCCCCTGCCCTTCCCCAGCCATGCCTAAGGTTGGCGCGGCCAAGGCCTGCCCGGTTTGTGCGCTGGCCAGCGCATAGGCGGGATCAGGCGCAATACTCTCCAGATCCACCCCGTAAAGCTCCGCAATGCGGCGCGTGAGCGTTGTGAATTCCATCGCTTTCAAAAAGGCCGCCAAAGCCTGCGCATTGACCGAATGGGCGATCAGATCACCCAGAGGCGTTTCAACCGGCACATCGCAGACCAGCGTGACGAGCTGCTTCGAAATCTTGATTTTTGCAATAATTTCAGGATCTTGTAAGGTTTCGCGCCGTTTGGGCTGTTTGATCTCGCCCGCGCGCGCCAGCAAGGTTTCGAGATCCCCGTATTCGTTGATCAATTGCGCGGCGGTCTTGACGCCGATACCGGGGGCGCCGGGCACGTTATCGGAGGAATCACCTGCCAAGGCCTGCACATCGATCACGCCTGCGGGCGGAACGCCGAAATAATCAACCACCTCCGCCTCCCCGACCAAGCGCTCCTCGCGCTCGCCAGAGGCGGGGTCGTACAGCGCGATAGCGGGAGAGATGACCTGCATCAGGTCTTTATCGGCGGAAACGATGGTGACACGCGCGCCCAAAGCCTCCCCCTGCCGGGCATAGGTGGCGATCAGGTCATCGGCCTCGTATTTGGCCATTTCGATCGGCGTATAGCCAAAAGCGCGCACGGCGGCGCGCATCAAGGGGAATTGCGGCACCAGATCTTCCGGGGGGGCCGAGCGGTTGGCCTTATAGGCCGGATAAAGCGCCTTGCGGAATGAATCCTCGCTTTTATCAAACACAAACGCGATATGCGTGGCGCGCGTGCCACACACCCCTTCGCGGATGAATTGCAGCACTTTGGTCGCGAAAATCCGCACCGCACCGGTGGGGAGGCGGTCTGAACGGTAATTGTAGCGCGCATCCTGCCGGATCGACTGGAAATAGGCGCGGAACACGAACGAGGAGGCATCGACCAGCACCACGTGGTCCCCTGGCCCTGGCGGGGTGTGGCCCGGTGAGGTATGGCCAAGTGGGGTATGGCCTGCAAGCACAGGGGCGGAAGGGGGCAAGGGATGTTCGCTCATGCCCCCGTTATAGACGCCTTGCAGGCCCCAGAGCAATCACCGATGCGCCGATAGCGTTTTTGCTTTTGATGGAATCCTCAAGAGCAAAAGACGCGTTCTTCCACATCGAGATAAGTGCGGGATGTGTTTCCATCAAAACGCGTCCTGCCCCTAACCACACTGGTTCTTATGCGCCTGGCCGATGCGCCTATACCCAAATGTTTATGCGGCAGCCAGCGCCCAATGATCCGCCGCCATGCTGGCCGCATCCACCGCCGGATAAGCGGCGGCGGCGGTTGCCAGGCTATCCATGCTCACCAGATCGCCATAGCCGAAGGTGGCATATTGGATGTTGGTGAGGGTATCGATACCGCCATCGCCGCGATGAACCTCAAAGGTGTTCGTGCCGATACGCGCGATCTGATACGTGGAGAGCGCCTGATCATAGAAGACCGTATTGAATTCCCCCGCGCCGCCATCCATAAAGTTATTGCCCGCGCCGCCGCTCAACTGGTCATTGCCGCCCCAGCCATAGAGGCTGTCATCGCCCGCGCCGCCAAAGAGCGTATTGGGCGTATCATCCCCCTCCATCCGGTCGCTGAACGCGCTGCCCACCAGCCGATCAATGCTGTTATAGGTGTCACCGGCCGCATCCCCCGTGCTGCTCAAGGCGTTGAGCATCGAGATCACGAGACCGGGGCCAGAATTTTCATAGGTAGCGACATCGATCCCCGGCCCGCCCCACAGGGCATCCGCGCCAGAGCCGCCGTTGAAGGTGTCATCGCCATACCCGCCTTGGAGGGAATCGTTGCCTGCACCGCCGTAAAGCGCATCCATGCCAAAGCCGCCATCCAGCGTATTGTTGCCGCTATCACCTGCCAACGTGTCGTTGAAGCTGGTGCCATACAGGGCCTCAACGCCGCTGAAATGGTCGATTTTAACCATACCCGCCGCAACACTGCCTTGCACGCCGCTGTTATCGAGTGCCACGGAGAGGGCAAAGCCTATATCCCGATAATCGACGCTATCCATGGCGCCCGCGCCGCCCTCGAAGCTGTTATTGCCATTGCCGCTGACCAATTGGTCATCCCCGGCGCCGCCGCTCAAGGTGTCGTTGCCGCTACGGCCTGAAAGGAGGTCGTTGCCCGCCCCGCCTGCCAGCAGATTGGCCGCATTGGAGCCCTCCAGCGTATCGGCATGGTCTGAACCGCTCAGGTTCTCGATGCTTTGATACGTATCGCGTGTTGCCCATATCTGGGTGGAAGGCGACCACAGCG
>CAZGKS010000023.1:0-1458 GCA_964526275.1 uncultured Methylobacterium sp.
TCCGATTTGCTTTCTTCATCGTCCGTCCTCTCTATAGGCCAGACTCTAGGCGCCTGTGGAGGAAAAATCCCGTGGCAGGTCAGGCGGGGTGTCGCGATCGATATCGCGGAAAATGGGCTCCCGCCTAACCTCTTGCTCTTTATAGAGACGATCTCTCTGCCGTTCTAATGTTTCGTGCAAGAGGCTTTGAACCCAAACGCATATTTCATCGTAAAGCGGATCATGCCTCTCTACCGTTAATTTTGCCCATTCTAGAAATTGATCGGCAAGACGCTCCAAATCTCCTGGCGCTTCTTGGTCGACGCCTCCAAGATCACCCTCGACGATCGAAATTGCCAGCTTTAACGCCTTGCCCTTCAGTGGGGCGATGTTCCAAGACTTTTCGCGACGATGAAAGTAGTCCCTGATTAGGTAGAGGATATGAGCGCGAGATTGCGTTGCGGCCTTAACGGGAGCGATGCGCAACTTAGCCCTAGCGGCGGCGATGCGCTCTTCGGTCTCCGCGTATTTCAGCGCAGCAAGGCTATTCGCATCGCGCAGCCCAATCGCCCCTAAGGCCTTCTTGAACTCCCTGAATGGAAATTCGGACTGCACGTCCGTTGGAACCACCCGGCGGAAATGCCAGGAATTGCCCCTCTTAACAAGACATTTTGCGGGCACGCCCTCATCCCCTTTTGTACCAGGTTTTTGTACCAAGCGGGGGTTTGAACGTTTTGAATTCATTGAATAATTAATGCCATCAACCAGTTAGGAAGGCGATGGCGGTGCGATATGTGCCAGCATCTTAAAGTTTCTCTCGCAGAAGCCTGAAGTAGCCAGAAGAAGTCGGATGAAAAACTATGAATCACAGGGCGAAAGCAATTTGCGGCGATAAACCGCGTTCTTTTTCTATGGGCTGCTCTGCGGTATCATAGTTCATAATCAACGCTTCTATCATGGCATTTCTATTATCTTCCTTGCCACCAACATGATAAAAATGACTTTGGTTGATTCGATAAAACTTTGACCACAACTTATCTAGAAACTCGTTTCTGCGATAAGAATTCTCCTCCCACGTTGAGAGCATAAATTTTGCTGGTGTTGCACTTAGCAAATCAAATAGCATTTGTTCTTTTTCAGCATCCCATGAGCCGTAATAGTCTACATGTCTTCCTATATATGGAGGATAGGCATATATAAAATCGTTCTCTGAAGCTGCAAGAATTGCTTTGGAAAAATCCTGACAGAAAAAATCCCATGAATTATTTTTTATAACGATTTCTAAATAGGAAACCTGATTAACAATCTTTGTTACATAGGATTGAGCGTATCTGTTTGGCTTTCTACAAAAAGGAACATTAAATCCTCCCTTGCGGTTGAAACGCATCACCCCATTAAAACATGATCTGTTCAGGAATAGAAAATCTAATGAATTGGGGTTGGTATTGAATCTTTCGCGAATATCATAGTAATGATCTT
>CAZGKS010000023.1:1468-14293 GCA_964526275.1 uncultured Methylobacterium sp.
TTTTTGCCCTTCTTCAATCAAGAAAGATTTTACGATTTTATGTGTAACCGCGCCATCTTTAATATCTTGATAGAAGCGAATTAGATTAGGGTTGGTATCAAAAAAGACTGCTTTTTTAGGAAGTATATTAAAGCCAACAACGCCAGAACCAGTGAATGGCTCAATCCAAGTACCCTTTCCATCCCAATCAATAGAATTTTTAATAAGTGGCACGAGCTTCGTTTTAATACCCTGACATTTTATTGGAGGAACCTTTACGGTCATTGATTGGCTCCCTTCTTAGGTTTGGCAAATCTTGCCCTAATCTTAGATTCGTCCAACCCTCTGTATTGAATGAACTCCTTGAGATTCTTTATGGATTTATTCTTACCTGTTTTGGCATCAGGAATTATAATCTTTCCGTAATTCATCCAATAATCATCAAAGACGCTTTCGCCAAGGTTACTAAACATTCCAAGGCCATTTATAATATCTGGAATGTGGTTGATACTTCCTATGTTGGCGGTGTTGCCGCTACCACTTCGGTCACTGGCGATTTTCCATTTTTCTGAGACAAAAAATTCAAAATCCTTGACCACGGATACAATGGAATCCAAATTATCGACAGTCAGCACACTCGTTTCATCTACATATCTGTCAAATGCCCTCGTATATATAATCCCTAAGCAAAAATGCCCTAGGTACGAGCCATACGGGAATTGGATATTTTTTGTGCTTGTTCTATTTATAAAATATTCGCCATGAGACCCCAAAGTAAAACCATTACAATATGTTGGTTTGGTTCGCAGTCTATAAGTGGTTTTGAAATCAACAGCAAATCGGATATTGTGGTCATCTTGCGCCACAAAAGAAATGTCGGGATAATAATTTTGATGGTCGGCAGGAACAATCTTATAGCCGTTTGTCTCTGCAAATTTCAAAATTTGAGGAAACAAATGAATTTCTAATATCTTGGATACGATTTTTGTATCAGAGGATATTGTATAAACGTTTTTGAACGTATCAATAAAGCCCTTTACAGTCCATTGACCGTCTGGTGTTGAGCTATAGCTGCCAAGTTGAGTGACAAAATTTCCCAGAGCTTTCTCAAATTTTTCTTTTCTGTCTGCCATGCCCTAAACCTATAAAAACTTTTCTCTGGAGATAGCTGTGCACTTATTTTCTCACGAGCGCACAGCCTCGGCGGAGAAAAACTTGTGCAAGAGAATTAAGCTGCGCCTAAAACTACTCCAATTTCAGGTTAAGTTACTCATTTTCAATCAAGATTGCAAGAAGTGATTAACCTTCACAACACCTAGAAAACTTCAGGCTTCTTCCAAGTTCTGCGTACTGGAGAAGGCTTCTTCTGGCATTTGAAGGCGATGGCGGAGACGATGGGATTCGAACCCATGATACCCCTTTCGAGGTATGCTCATTTAGCAAACGAGTGCCTTCAGCCTCTCGGCCACGTCTCCTAGCTCCGACGCATCGTCGCTGCGCTTCTATGCCTCACTGCATCGCAACTGGCAAGAGGCAACTCGCACGGGTAAAAGGGAGGCGCACATTATTTCCGATACGGGCAAGATAACAGCCTCAAACTCACGACGCCCCGCCGCCCGCTCGGCAAACAGCGGCCAGCGCGCGCCGCGTTTTGCCTGCTCTCCCTTTACATGCGCCCGATAAACCGCACAGGGCTTCACACATCCAGCATATCGTCATCAGCGAAGGCAGCGCGTTCCTGAATGAAGGTGAACCGCGCTTCGGGCTTGGTGCCCATCAAGCGCTCCACCGAATCATCAGTGGCGGTGCGGTCATCGGCGGCAATATCCACCCGCAGCAGCAGGCGCTTGCCCGGATGCATCGTGGTCTCCTTGAGCTGTGCGGGCATCATTTCGCCAAGGCCTTTGAAGCGGCCGATTTCAGGCTTTTTACCTTTGAATTTGGTGGTCAATAGCCGTTCTTTGTCAAGGTCATCGCGGGCATAAACCGTGGTTCCGCCATGGGTGATCCGATAAAGAGGCGGCACCGCCAAATAAAGATGCCCGTTATCGATGAGTTTTGGCATCTGGCGATAAAAAAACGTAATCAGCAACGAAGCAATATGCGCGCCATCGACATCCGCATCGGTCATGATGATGATTTTGCCATAGCGTAAATCTTCAAGTTTGAAGCCATTGCCTGTGCCACACCCCAAAGCGAGGGCAAGATCAGCGAGTTGTTGGTTGGCGGCCAGCTTGTCACGCCCTGCGCTGGCTACGTTGAGGATCTTGCCCCGCAGCGGCAAAATCGCCTGTGTGGCCCTATCGCGCGCCTGCTTGGCCGAACCGCCCGCCGAATCGCCTTCGACGATAAACAATTCGGTATCGGCCAGATTGTTGGAGGAACAATCGGCCAGCTTGCCCGGCAAGCGCAGTTTACGCACGGCGGTCTTGCGCGCCACATCCTTTTCGGCGCGGCGCCGCAGGCGATCTTCGGCCCGATCGACAAAAAAATCGAGCAATTTGCCCGCAAGCTGCGGGTTGCCCGCCAGCCAATGGTCAAAGGCATCGCGGATGGCGGCATCGACAATCCGCGTGGCCTCGCCCGTTGCCAGCTTGTCTTTGGTCTGGCCGACAAATTCCGGCTCCCGGATAAACACCGAGAGCATCACCGCCGCCCCGGTCATGATGTCTTCAGCGCTCAAGGCACTGGCGCGCTTGGATTGGCCGATCCGCTCGGCGTGGTCTTTTATCCCGCGCAGCAAGGCGGCGCGCAGCCCCGCCTCATGGGTGCCCCCTTCCGGCGTGGGAATGGTATTGCAATAGGAGGCGATCGTGCCGTCATCATGGGCATACCAAGCGAGCGCCCATTCGCAGGCGCCATGCCCGGTTTTGGGCAGTTTGCCGGTGAAAAGCTCTTCCACCACCAGCGGTTTGCCCTCAACCTCGCGCGCCAGATGGTCTTTCAGCCCGCCCGGAAAGCGCAGAACCGCGCGCTCGGGCACATCCCCCGTCGTAGGGAGTTTTTGCAGCGCGCAGGTCCAGCGGATTTCCACCCCGCCAAACAAATACGCCTTGGAACGCGCCATGCGGAACAGCCGCGCGGGGGAGAATTCCGCACCCAGCTTGAAGATGTGCGGGTCTGGCCGAAAGCGCACCTTGGTGCCGCGCCGGTTGCGCACCGGCCCCAGATGCTCCAGCGGCCCAAGCACCGCCCCGCGCGAGAACCGCATGCGGTAAAGCTGCTGCTCGCGCGCCACTTCCACTTCCACATATTCGCTGAGGGCATTGACGACCGAAACGCCAACCCCGTGCAGCCCACCGGAGGTTTCATAGACCTTGGAATCGAATTTTCCGCCTGCATGCAGCGTACACATCACCACTTCAAGGGCGGATTTATCGGGGAATTTGGGGTGCGGATCGACCGGAATGCCGCGCCCGTTATCGGTGACGCTCAAAAAACCTTCCGCATCGAATTCGATATCGATAAAGGTTGCGTGGCCCGCCACGGCTTCATCCATGGCGTTGTCGAGCACTTCGGCAAACAGGTGATGCAGGGCCTTTTCATCGGTCCCGCCGATATACATGCCGGGGCGGCGGCGCACGGGCTCCAGCCCTTCCAGCACCTCGATGGCCGAACCATCATACCCGCCCGGCGGCGCAATCGGGGCCGGCGCCGTTGGGGGCGCTGCGGGTGGGAGCGGCGCAACAGGGGCAGATACAGGCGCGGCAGCGCGGGCGGGCAATGGCGCGGCAGCGCGGGCGGGCAATGGCGCGGCATTCCCGTGGGAAGGGGCATCCGGCGCAGGCGTGCCGCGCGCTGGGCTGGCCGCAGAAGCGGCTTTTTGCCCGTGCGCGGCAAAGAGGTCGATAGAGGCTGGTTTGCTGGTCATGGCTGCTTATTGCGGCTCCGGGCCGAATCTCAAAACGCTTTATGATCTTCTAGAGCATTTTGATGCAGGCCGGTACCCATAACTGCAACAAGCCTGTGGGTTGTTGGTCGAATGGCGGCAAGAACTAGAGCAATTCCAGCGATCGTTGGAACCGGTTTCGCGTCCGGAATTGCGTTAAAACAAAGAGAGAGTGTTTCAGGCGATTCAATCTTCGCTGGAAACGCTCTAGGGCGTGACGCGTTCAAACGGAAACACGTCAGGCTTTAGCGGCTAGCGGCCATGCGGCGCTTTTCTGCAGGGGCGCAGGCAAACGCCAATTGTTGCAAAGTTTCCACCGCGCCCGGACGCGCCTTGCGCAGCAGATCAAGCGAGGTGTCGGGGTCATAGCCCGCTTCGACCATCAGGCGCAATGCGACCATCCCGGAGCGCCCGACGCCGCCCAGACAATGGAGCAGCACCCGCTTGTTCTGCGCGAGCAGGGCATGGAGCTGTTTGGACAGAGCGTCCCACTCCGCCGATTGAGTGGGGACTGAGAAATCGACGATCGGAAAGCGAATTTGCGCCAGACCCGCCATTTTAAGGGCGTTATCGAGCTGTTCAGCGCCATGGGGTTTAAGTTCCTTGGTCTCGGTCAGGCTGACCACGACATCCGGCTTCCAGGCGCGAAGTTGGGCGAAGTCTCCCGCAAAGTCACCATCCCGGCCGGGCAGCGGGCAAAGACCAAGGGTGCCAGATTTCAAACGCATGGAGCGCACATAACTTGAAGACACCCGCTGTTCCTTTCCACAAGATTACCAAGAACACGCAGATTGTAACAATCAACCTTTGCGATTTGATGAAAAGACAGCGTTACTTTCTGGTTATCAGGTTGAAATTTTAGCGTTTTGGCTCTGCATTACCCTGATCGGCTCCCCTTCTGCCTGGGTTTTATCCCGCAGGACCGCCAAATCCAGAATATGATCGGCCTCCTGATACGTTTCGGGGCGATGCGCGATTAGCAAGACCGTGCGCCCGGCACCCAGCGTGCGGATCGCCTCCCGCACGAGCCGTTCGGAGGTGACATCGAGCGCGGAGGTCGCTTCATCGAGCAGGATGATCGGGGCTTGCTTGAGAAAGGCACGGGCGAGCGCGATCCGCTGGCGCTGCCCGCCCGATAAATTAGCGCCTTGCTCGCCCACCTGGCTGGCATAGCCATCCGCAAATTCTGCAATAAAGTCATGCGCATGCGCGGCTTTTGCTGCCGCGATAATCTCGTCCTGGCTGGCGCCCAGGCGGCCATAGGCGATATTCTCGCCAATGCTCCCCTTGAACAAAAACGCATCTTGGGAAACCACGGCGATCTGCGCGCGCACAGAGGCGAGGTTGTGGGCGTCAAGGGCTTGTCCGTCAATGTGGATATGCCCGGCCTGAGGATGCAAAAACGCTTGCAACAAGCTGAAAATCGTGGATTTCCCACTCCCGGAGGGGCCAATCAGCGCGGTGGTTTTGCCCGCACGCACCGTAAAGCTCACCCCCGCCAGCACCGGCTCATCGGGGCGATAGGCAAAATACACGTTCTCAAACCGGATTTCTCCGCCAGATACCTGAAGGGGCGGGCGGGTATCATGGGCGGGTTCATCGGCTGGAGTACCAAGAAACGTATAGAGCATCTCTACGCCAACCATGGCGCTGTTGAGATCGGCGTTCATGCGCGCCAAGCGCCGCGCGGGATCATAGGCGAGCAGAAACGCCGTGATGAACGAGAAAAACTCGCCTGCACTCTGGCCATGATAGACCACGCGCCAGCCACCATAGAGGATAATACCCGCCACTGCGATACCGCCCAGAACCTCAACCAGCGGGATGATCGCCGCCTTGACCGAAGCCAGCTTGACCCCCGCCTTGCGCGTTGTGGTCACGGCTTGCTTGAAGCGCGCCTGCATCACCGATTCGAGCGCAAACGCCTTGACAATATGAAACCCGCGCACGCTCTCCTGCAAGGTTTCAAGGGTTGCGCTGGTGCCCTCAAATTCACGCCGGACAATGCGCTTGATCTTGCGCAAAAGCAGACCGATCCCCACCAAAGCGACGGGCAACACGGTGAGCGCGCCAAACGACATCCAAGGGTCTTGCACGATCATCACAGCCAGCAGGGCCAGCACGGTCAAGGCATCGCGGCCGATACCGGTGACCAGCACATGGATCGCGCTTTGCGCCGAATTCGCCATCAGGGATTGCTGGGCAATGAACTCGCTGGAATGCCGATCCATGAAAAACGCGGGTGTTTTGGCCAGCAGATGTGCAAACATTTTGACTTGAATATCGGCCACAATGGTCCGGCCGATACGGGTGAGCACAATCTCTTGCCCATAAAGGGCAAAGCCCTTGACCAGATACAGGCCGACAACCGCGCCCGCGAGCATCAAAATCGCGCTCTGGTTGCGGGCAATGAAAATCTGGTTGATGACATCTTTCATAAGGTAAGCCGCCGCAGCCGTAGAGGCCGCCACCAGCGCCATCAACACCAGAGCGAGCGCATAGCCGGGCAGATGCTGGCGCGCATAATCGCGCAAGATGCGCAAAAGCAGTGAGGACAAGCATACCCCGCAGGTTGACATGCCACCAGACGGCACAGGCCTGCTTTAGCCCAATCCCTCCGCCAAGCGCAAGCACTGGCTGGCTCTGGGGGGCATTCTTACGTTTTAAACCCCTGCGCATTGTGAGGCCGCGCGTGTTTTTATAGCGTTTTTGCTTTTGATGGGCTCATCCAGAGCAAACGACGCGTTCTTATATATGAAGAACAGGATGTATTTCTATCACAATACGTCCTGCTCCAGGGGCCGCACCCTCTTCGATACGCCTCAGGTAAGGCAGCGCCCCGTATCACCCGCCGCCTTGCGGGCATGATACAGCAAGCGCTCGACGACCTTTTGCGCGGCGGGCAGCATGCCAGGCGGGTGCATGTATGCGCGCAGCCGTTCAAAGGCGGTGCGTTGGCGCGCACAGGCGGCTTCATCGGTCAAAAGCGCGCCCAAAGCGGCGCGCAACGCCTCTGCTGTTGCCGCTTGCTGCAAGAATTCCGGCACGACATTCTCGCCCAAAATCAGGTTCGGCAAAATCGCGCTGGGCAGCGAGACGAGGCGGCGCACAATAAACGCCTCCCAATCGGCCACGCGGTAAGCGGTCACCATCGGGATACCGCCAAGCGCCAATTCCAGCGTAACCGTGCCCGATTTGGCAAGGGCCAGTTTGGCCTGCGCGAAGGCTGTGCGTTTTGCGCCCTCCCCCACCACAATCGTTACATCCGGATGCCCGGCGCATAAGGCCCGCACCTGTGCTTCCAGCATTGGCAAGGTCGGCAAGACCCGCCTCACGCCAAGCCCGGCACTTGCCGACAGAAACAGCGGCAGCAAGCGCGCAATCTCTGCCCGGCGCGAGCCCGGCAGCAGCAGCAGCGCTTCCTTGGCGGCTCCGTCCGCCTGCGCAATCTCCGCCATTTCCTCCACCAGCGGGTGCCCGATATACACCCCCTCCGGCCCGCCAAGCCGCGCCAAAGCGGCGGGTTCAAACGGCAGCAAACACAAAATCTCGTCGATATAAGGCTTCATGGCCGGCGCCCGCCCCGGACGCCACGCCCACACACTCGGGCAGACCCAATGCACGATCGGGATATGCCCGGCCTGCGCCCGCACCTTGCGCGCCACGCGCTTGCAAAAATCCGGCGCATCGATGGTCAGCACGATATCGGGCGCAAAATCGACAATCGCAGCGGCGGTCTGGCGGATGCGGCGCAGCAAGAGCGGCAGCCGCGCCACAACCGGCCCGAACCCCATAACCGCGATATCGGCCAGCGGAAACAGCGAAGAAACCCCGAAAGCGGCCATACGCTCACCGCCCACAGCGCACACTTCAACTGCGATCCCTTGCGCGCGCAAGGCCGCCAAAACGCTTGCCCCCAACGCATCGCCCGAGGCTTCGCCCGCCACAATCGCAAGGCGCAAGGCAGGCCGCATCACACTTCGCTGCGGGAGGCAGTGGACCCACGCCCCTCACGCGGGGTGAGGATCGAACGATCGCCCCCCTCCCGGATGAAGGCAAGCACCTCATGCACCAGCGGATGGGTATCAAAGGCGGCCGCGACATCTTCCACCCGCTCGCGCAACGTGCCTTCGGGCGCAAATAACAGCCGATAGGCGCGGCGCAATTCGTGCACAGCGCTCAAGGCAAAGCCCCGCCGCTTGAGCCCCACAACATTCAGGCCGGAAAGCTGCGCATCGCGCTGGTCGCTAACCGCCATGCCATAGGGGATCACATCCTGCGTTACGCCAGACATCGCCCCAATAAAAGCATGGTTCCCCAGGCGAACAAACTGGTGGATGCCCGCCCCGCCGCCGATAATAACGTGGTTGCCGACACGGCAGTGCCCGGCCAGCATGACATTGTTGGAAAAAATAACGTGATCGCCGACCAGGCAATCATGCGCCACATGCGAATAGGCCAAAAACGTGCCCGAATGCCCGACCCGGGTAAGGCCGCCCCCGGCTTCTGTGCCCGGATTCATGGTCACGCCTTCGCGGATCGTGCAATCTGCGCCAATCTCAAGCCGGTTTTCCTCGCCATGGAATTTGAGATCCTGCGGCTCGTGCCCCAGCGAGGCAAACGGAAAAACGCGGGTGCGCGCGCCAATAATCGTACGGCCCGCCACAACGACATGGCTTTTCAGCTCCACGCCATCGCCAAGCTCGACCTGCGCACCCACTACGCAATAGGGGCCGATTTTCACCCCCGCGCCTAATTTTGCGCCTGGCTCGATAATCGCGGTGGCGTGAAGCGTGCTCATTCTTTTACCACCATCGCAGAAATTTCGGCCTCAGCAACCACCACACCCTCTACCTTGGCCTCGCCCCGGAACCACCACATATTGCGGCGTTGGTTGGTTTGGACCATATGATATTCGAGCCGGTCGCCCGGCACAACCGGCTTGCGGAATTTGCATTTGTCGATTGTCATGAAATAAACCAGCTTGGCCCGCCCGCCCGCATCGCCAGAGGCCACGCAGGCCGCCCCCGCTGTCTGCGCCATGCCTTCGACAATCAACACCCCCGGCATGACCGGCTGCCCCGGAAAATGCCCCTGAAAATGCGGCTCGTTGAAGGTGACATTCTTGACCGCGATCACGTGGCGCGCGCCATCCATATGGATGATCTTATCGATCAACAAAAACGGATACCGATGCGGCAAAAACTGCATCAATTGCTGAATATCGACCGCTGAAAGCGTCTGCGGCGTCGAAATCGCATCGCTCATTCGTCCCCTCCCTGTCCTTGAATACGTTCGGTGTTGGGCGCAACCCCGCGCCCTGCCCCGCCATGCGCCAATTTGCGCAACACCGCAACCTGTTTGAAATGCTCTCTGGCCGGACTAGCCGGGCTTCCCGCCATGCGCGCGCCGGCTGCAATATCGGTCATGATGCCCGATTGCGCGGAAATCTGCGCCCCTTGCCCAATGCGCACATGCCCAGCAAGCCCGACCTGCCCGCCCAGAACCACATAATCTTCGAGCACGGACGAGCCTGCAATCCCCACCTGCCCGACAATCACGCAATGCCGCCCGATCACGACATTATGGCCAATCTGCACCAGATTGTCGATCTTGGTGCCCTCCCCGATAATCGTATCGCGATTGGCGCCGCGATCAATGGTGGTATTTGCGCCAATCTCTACATCATCTTGCACGATAACCCGGCCGATCTGAGGCACCTTGAGGTGCCCCCCCGGCCCCATCGCAAAGCCGAAGCCATCTTGCCCCAACCGCGCACCCGGATGCACAATAACCCGGTTGCCCAGCAGGCTGTGGGTTACGCTCGCCTGCGCCCCGATCGCGCAATCGCGGCCAATGCGTACATCCGGCCCGATCACCGCATGCGCCGCAATCACGGTGCCACGGCCAATTTCGGCGCGCGGGCCGATCACCGCCCCCGGATCGACAATCACCCCGGCTTCCAGCCGCGCATCGGGATGGATAAACGCGCCCGGCGAAATCCCGGTCGCTTCAAACATCGATTGCGGCCGCAACGCTTTGGGAAACAACAAGGCCGCCGCTTTAGCAAACGCTTTATAAGGGCTCTCGCTCACCAAAGCCGCGCATCCTGCCGGCACTTGATCCGCAAATTTGGCCGCAACAAAACACGCCCCCGCCCGCGTTGCCGCCAAATGGCGGACATAGCGCGCGTTATCGAGAAAGCTCACCGCATCGGCATGCGCGTTTTCAAGCGGGGCAATGGCGCGCACGGACCGCTCCCCCACCGAGGAAAGGGCGAGCTGCGCGCCGGTCTGACGCGCCAGAACCTCCAGTGTCATCGGAACAGGATCAGAAAAAAACGCCGACATGGCACTCCATTCGTATTTTCTGCCAAAGTCTCATGGCTGCAACCGCACGCTGCTGCGCATAATATACCAATGGCCTTGGATGCTGACACATAAGGCCCTTGAAGAAAACAAAATTATCTTATCTTTATCAGAGGATAAGATAGTTTTGTGACGACTACCAAAGAATCCTTTTCAAGGACCTTTGGTCTTATTGCACGCTCCTTGCATCCGCTTCCATTTCGCAGATAAACACCCCGGCAATCAAGTCCACAACCGCCCGCATGCGGCCAGGCCTGTGGAAAATTGCCAAAACATGCCCGCCTGTTGAAGCAAGCGGGTCTTGGCTGTTTTGCCACAAACCGATCTTGTTTTCTATCCTGACCCTAGAGCAATTCCAGCGAAAGTGGGAGCCGGTTTCGCGTCCGGAATTGCGTTAAAACAAAGAGATAGAGCGTTTCAGGCGATTCAATCTTCGCCGGAAACGCTCTAAGCGGCCTGCAGCAATTGGGCGAGGGCATTGAGGGTGGCCAACACAAATGCCCGCCGGTCAAGATTATACGCTTCCACTTCGCCAGCTTCCGCGCGGCGCGTTTGGGCAAAGCGCACAAGCGCCTGGGCCGTATACAACGCGCCAGAGCGCGCGGCTGCCAACGCCTTCTGGTGTAAAAACTGCCCCAAAGCCTCGTTGAAATCGGCAAAAGGCTGTTCTCCCTCCGCGCCATTGCGGATGGTCTCGGCAAAGGCGATCGCCCCTTCCCGCGCAGGGAGCGCCTCAAGAATTTGCGCAAGGCGCGCGCTGAAGGCCGCAAAGGTTTTGTCCGCCAGGCGCAAGGCGTGCCGCACCGACCCTTGCGCGGCCGCAAGCTGCGCATCGCTCAGCGGGGTGGCCAAAGCCTGCGTAATCTGCGCGACATGCGGGCGCGACAGCGGCTCCAGCGTAATCTGGCGGCAGCGCGAGCGGATGGTTGGCAGTAATTTTTGCGGTTGATGCGCGACCAACAAAAACAGCGCGCGTTGGGGCGGCTCTTCCAGCGTTTTGAGCAAAGCGTTGGCGCTGGCCTTGTTGAGATCATCGGCACAATCGACAATCAAGATGCGCCAGCCGCCAAAAGCTGCGGTTTTGGCAAACAGATCGAGCGCATTGCGGGTATCTTCCACGGAAATCTCACCGCGCAATTTTTTCGTTTTCGCATCGGCCCGGCGGGTCAGCACCGCCAGATCGGGATGCGCATTGTGGGCGATCAAATGCGCGGCGCGCGCTTGCGCCCCAACGGCCAAGGTCTCGGGCGCGCGCCCGGAGTCCAACCCCGGCGCCGTGCCCTTGTCTTGTGCCGTGCCCTCATCTTGGGCGAGCAAAAACCGGGCAAGACGATACGCCAAGGTTGCTTTGCCAATCCCCTCCGGGCCAGAAATCAACAAGGCATGGTGCAAGCGATTGGCGGTAATTTCGCCCCGGATCTGCGCTTCCACGGCTTCATGGCCCAAAAGCAGCAGCATTTCGCGCGGATGCGGCGCGCCGGGAAAACGGTCTGCCTCGGGCAGATCGCTTGGTTGCGGCGGAAAATGCGGCATCCATGCCTCTTGTGTCGGCAAGGTTTGGGCCGGCAAGGCGGGGCGCGAAGGTTTTGTCGGGGGGCTCATGGCTTAACCTGCGGCGGGTGCAAGGAGGACAGGCGTGCAGCTTGCCCCCCTTGTTCCGGATGCCTTGCCTGCCACGCGCCATCCCGCCACGCGCCATGCGCCTCGAACCTTGCCAGCACCGCATGGCTTACCGCTTCCGGCGGTTGGGCGGCATCCAGCACAAGGATGCGCGCCGGTTCCGCTTGCGCCAGCGCCAGAAACCGGGCCCGCACCTGGCTATGATAGGCCAGATCGCGATGCTCAAAAGCATCCGCTTGCACTGCGCTATCAGGGGTTTTCCGGGGAGCTTGGGAGGAAGAGGCGGCTTGAGGTGCTGACGTTTCTTGCGCTATCGAATTTTGGGGTATCGAATCTTGGGCTATCGACGTTTCCCGCCGCATTTTGGCCCGCGCAAGCCCTATCTGCGGCGGTAAATCGAGCAGAAAGGTTATATCCGGCGCAAGGCCGCCGGTTGCCAGCGCGATACTTTGCGCCAGAACCGCCTCTGATACCGCACCGCCCTGATAAGCGAGCGTGGAATCACTGAAGCGATCACACAAAACATGCACCCCGCGTGCCAAAGCCGGGCGAATAACCTGATGCACGTGATCGGCGCGGGCTGCGGCAAACAGCAGGGTTTGGGTCAAGGCATCGGGCATATAATCGCGTGCCAGCAACAAGGCGCGCAGGCGCTCGCCAAGGGGCGTTCCCCCCGGTTCGCGCGTTGTGAGCACATCTTGCCCGCTTGCGCGCAAAGCCTGCGCCAGATGCAAGATTTGCGTTGACTTTCCAGCCCCCTCCCCGCCCTCGAAGGTGATGAACAGGCCGCGTTTCATCTGCGGCCCGCCCGCTCAGAACAACGAGGCGGCGGCATCAGCGGCCCCCGCGCGCAACCAATGCGCAAAGAAGGCAAAAAACACCACCACCAGCGTCGAAAGCAACACAAGCGCCTGGGTGCTGCCCTCGGAAGCGGCCAAAGCCTCCCCCTCCGGCGGGTCAAAATACATC
>CAZGKS010000024.1:0-3270 GCA_964526275.1 uncultured Methylobacterium sp.
CCACTGACCGAGCAAACCAAGAACATCCTCTCGCGCGAGGCTTTGGCGAAAACCAAATCCGGCGTGCGCATCCTCAATTGCGCACGCGGCGGGCTGGTCGATGAACAGGCCTTGGCGGAAGCCATCAAGGCCGGGCATGTCGCCGGTGCCGCCTTTGACGTATTTTCGGTGGAACCTGCCGAAACCAACCCGCTTTTTGGGCTCGAAAACGTGATCTGCACGCCGCATCTGGGCGCTGCCACCAACGAAGCGCAGGAAAACGTGGCCTTGCAGGTTGCCGAACAAATGGCCGATTACCTGCTGCGCGGCGCGATCACCAATGCCGTGAATTTCCCCTCCATTTCAGCGGAAGAAGCGCCCAAGCTCAAACCTTTCGTCGCTTTGGGTGAAAAACTCGGCTCGTTTCTGGGCCAGCTCACCGAGGTTTCGTCCGTCAAGGGTATCCGCGTGGTCTATGAGGGCGAGGTTGCCAATCTCAATGTCCGCCCGATCACGGCCGCCGCGATTGCAGGCGCCCTGCGCCCCTTCATGCCCGATATCAATATGGTCAACGCGCCGATGATCGCCAAAGAGAAGGGCATTGCGGTGGATGAAGTGAAACGCAACGCCGAGGGCGATCACGAAAGCCGCATCTATATCGAACTGGCAGCGTCCGATATGACGCGCCACGCTGCGGGCACGGTGTTCCATGACGGCAAGCCGCGCATTACCGAAATTCGCGGCATCAAGATGGATGCGGAATTCGCCCCGCACATGCTCTATATCCGCAACAACGACAAGCCGGGCTTTGTTGGCAAATTCGGCACCGTGATGGGGCAGAACGACATCAATATCGCCATTTTCAACATGGGCCGCACCGCCCCCGGCGGCGATGCGATCTGCTTTGTGGCGGTCGATGCGCCCATCTCGGACGCAGTGCTCAAACAGATCAGCGCGATCGAACAGGTCAAACGCGCCCGCGCCTTGAGCTTTTAAGGTCGCAAAGCTCTTAAAACGATGGCTGGAGCAATTCCAGCGATCGCTGGAACCGGTTTCGCGTCTGGAATTGCGTTAAAACAAAGAGATAAAGTGTTTCAGGCGATTCAACCATCGCTGGAAACGCTCTAGCGCGATTTTGCTTTTTATGGACTCATCAAAAGCAAAAGACGCGTTCTTCTACAAAGAAACAGGGCATGATTTGGATACCATCCAAATCATGCCCTGGCATTCAGCGCCGCTTGAGCCCATGCCGCGATAAGCGCGCAGACCAAGACATTTCTTGGCAGCCCCTCGATCTCCCGTTGAAACCAACATTACCAGCGATCTTGCCCGCAATTGACCGCCAGATCGCGGCCCAAAAAGCGCAGACAAAGCGTAACTGCTAAAACCTTACCCGGTGTTACGCATAATAAAATGTTATTTTTCAACAGCTTTTTGCCTTTGGACTCAAAATTTCTGGCAGCAAAGACAGTAAATACTAGATTTTTTTTACAAAAAAAACGCGGAAAAAATCTGCTGCATTAAGATTAATGCCCGCAAAAACTATCCTATTAAATACATGAAAATATTGCATAATTTTATTTTCACACGGCGAAATCCCTAAAAATTATTCAGGTATTCGTTAAAAACAATCTATATTAATTGAGTATTTATAGCAATGTTTATTTACTTTAAAATATAAACATCGCATTTACGCTGTAATTTAAGCGCATTTTCATAGGACTTGGCTAGATTGTCCCTACAAACAAGAGATACGCACAAGCGTGTCCAGCCAAACAGGAAGCAACATTATGAGTAACATTGCTACAATCCGCCGTTCGGAACCGGACACTTCCGTTACAACCGCTATCGGCAAAGCTTATCTTGAATCTTTGTCGATGATCGAGAAATTACATCGTCGTTTGCTCGATGTTATCAAGGATGAATTCGAGCGGCGTGGCCGCGATGATGTCAATTCTGTCCAAGCCTTGTTGCTCTACAATATTGGCGACAATGACGTCACCGCCTCGGAACTGCGCTCACGCGGCTATTACATCGGCTCGAACGTTTCTTATAACGTGAAAAAGCTGGTTGAACTGGGTTACTTGACCCATCAACGTTCCAAAGCGGATCGCCGTTCTGTGCGCATTGCGCTTGCCCCGAAAGGCAAGGAAATCCACGCCGTTGTTGCCGAACTTTATGCCAAGCATATTTCCACGCTGGAGCAGATCGGCGGCATCACCACCCAGGATTTCGATGTCCTCAACCAGGCGCTTGCCCGTCTCGACCGCTATTGGAGCGACCAGATCCGCTTCCGCCTGTAAATGCCACAGGCGCGCCGTGCGCTGCCTGCCAGGTGCAGCGTCCGCGCCCTTCTGTGCGGGTGATATCAAGAGCCGTCCTTGTCTTGGCCTTTCCTTGTCTTGGCCTTTCCTTGCCTTGGACCATGCTTGCCAAAACGCCCGCCTTTATGGCGGGCGTTTGCTTTTGGGGTTGATTGCCCGGCAGCAGGCTTTTACAAGCGAGGATGAGCACGCGGCAAACGCAATATTCCCGCGCGCTCGCGCCGTTTCCCCTTGTTTATTTCCCTTGCTGACAGGAGCCCCCGATGGCCTTTCTTGCCGATGCCTTGAGCCGCATCAAGCCCTCCGCCACCATCGTCGTGACGCAAATGGCCCGCGAACTCAAAGCCAAAGGCAAGGATGTCATCTCGCTCTCGGTAGGAGAGCCCGATTTCGATACCCCGCAAAATATCAAAGACGCCGCGATTGCCGCTATCACGCGCGGGGAAACCAAATATACCCCGGTTGCCGGCATCCAGCCTTTACGCGAGGCGATTGCCGCCAAGTTCAAGCGCGAAAACGGGCTGGACTACAAGGCCAGCCAAACCATTGTCGGCACCGGCGGCAAGCAGGTTTTGTTCAATGCCTTCATGGCCACCATCAATCCCGGCGATGAGGTGGTCATTCCCGCCCCCTATTGGGTGTCCTACCCGGAAATGATCGCTCTATGCGGCGGCGTGCCGGTTTATGCCCTCACCTCGATCGAAACGCAGTTCAAGCTGACCCCCGAGGCTTTGGAGCGCGCGATAACGCCCAAAACCAAGTGGTTTATGTTCAATTCGCCCTCCAACCCCTCTGGCGCAGCCTATACCCGCGCTGAACTCAAGGCCCTGACCGAAGTGCTGATGCGCCATCCGCATGTCTGGATTTTGACCGATGACATGTATGAGCATCTGGTGTTCGGGGATTTTGTCTATACCACCCCCGCGCAGGTCGAGCCGGGGCTTTATGAGCGCACGCTCACCATGAA
>CAZGKS010000024.1:3280-14173 GCA_964526275.1 uncultured Methylobacterium sp.
CGGCGTGTCCAAAGCCTATGCCATGACCGGCTGGCGCATCGGCTATGCAGCGGGCCCGGAGCCGCTCATCAAGGCCATGGATATGATCCAGGGGCAGCAGACCTCCGGCGCCTGCTCGATCGCGCAATGGGCGGCCGTGGAAGCGCTCAATGGCCCGCAGGATTTTGTCGCCTCCAGCCGCAAAAGCTTTGAGGCGCGGCGGGATCTGGTGGTATCGATGCTCAATCAGGCCAGCGGCTTGCAATGCCCCAAGCCAGAAGGCGCGTTTTATGTCTACCCTTCCTGCGCCGGGTTGATCGGCAAAAAGGCACCGTCGGGCAAAGTGATCGCCTCCGATGAGGATTTCGTGACCGAATTGCTCGCCACCGAAGGGGTTGCAACCGTGCAGGGCTCGGCCTTCGGGCTTGGGCCGAATTTCCGCGTCTCCTATGCGACCTCCGAGGCCAACCTTGAGGAAGCATGCCGCCGCATCCAGAAATTCTGCGCGGAATTGCGCTGATGGGTCAAGAGCGGCAGGCGAAGATCCGCAAGGCGCTTCAAGGCCGCTCGTGCTGGGTCCTCAGCGATGGCAAGGCAGGCGATACTGCCCCAGCTCTGGGGATCGCGCAACGGCTCGGGCTGGTGGCAACCCGGCTTGATATGCCCAAAACGCCGGAGAATTGGCAGGCCAAAGCCACCTCTTGGGCAAAGATGCAGCTTGCCCCCTGGCGCGATGTCGCCCTGCCAGAGAGTATCCGCGCCGCCCACGCCGCCTCTGGCTGGCCAGATATCGTCATCGGCTCCGGCCGTGCTGCGGTTGCGCTGCTGCCCACCCTCAAGCGCGCCAGCGCGGGGCGCTGCTTTACGGTCTATCTCAAGCATCCGGGGGTTTTTGGCGGCCGCATCGCCGATTTCATCTGGACCCCGGCACATGACAGCACGTATCGCTATACCGATTGCCGCACCCTGTTGACCCCGCATCTGTTTTCGCCGCAAGCTTTGGCGCAGGCGCGCGATTATGCGCCGTACGGATTGGCAAATCTCCCTACCCCACGCGTCGCGGTTCTGCTGGGCGGCAACAGCAAGGATGCAACCTTTACCCCGGCAGATATTGAAGCCCTCACGCAGGCGCTGGCCCGCATCGCCGCGCAAGGGGCAACCTTGATGGTCACATCGTCGCGCCGCACGCCCCCGGAACTGGCCAAGCCCGTACAGGCCTTGGTTGAAGCACAGGGCGGCTTTTTCTGGGACAGCCACAGCACGGGCGAAAACCCTTACCCCGCCGTGCTGACTTTGGCACAACATATCATTGTAACCGCCGATTCGATCAATATGGTGAGCGAGGCCCTTGCCGCTGGCGTGCCGGTAACACTATGGGCTCCGGCAACGCTCGCCAGAAAACACAGCCGTTTTATGCATGCCCTGCACGCGCGCGGCTGGGTTGAGCCAATGGTACAGGCCGACAGCCTCAACGCGTACCCCGCGCCCACCCCGCGCGATGATACCGATACGGTTGCATCTGCCCTCGCGCGCGCTTATCTGCGCCATACGCTCCACTATGTCACCCAATTAGGACCACCCGCATGAACACACCCGCTTCACCCCCGCACGCCCGCCTGCTCATTCTGGGCGCAGGCCCGGCCGGTTACACCGCCGCCATTTACGCCGCGCGCGCCATGCTGAACCCTGTCCTCATATCGGGCATGGAGCCGGGCGGACAGCTCATGATCACCACCGATGTCGAGAACTACCCCGGCTTTGCCGAACCCGTTCAGGGCCCTTGGCTGATGGAGCAAATGCGCATGCAGGCCGAACATGTCGGCACAACCCTTGTGGCAGATCATATCGTGGCGGTAGATTTTGCCGCGCGCCCGTTTCGCCTCACCGGCGATGGCGGGCAGATCTATACCGCCGACAGCGTGATCATCGCCACCGGCGCGCGCGCGAACTGGCTTGGCCTCCCCTCCGAGGAAGCGTTCAAAGGCTTTGGCGTTTCAGCGTGCGCAACCTGCGACGGGTTTTTCTATCGCGGTAAAACCGTAACCGTGGTCGGCGGCGGGAATTCAGCGGTAGAAGAAGCGCTGTATTTGAGCAATCTGGCGGCAAGAGTGGTCGTGGTGCATCGGCGCAACGCCTTCAAAGCCGAAAAGATCTTGCAGGAGCGCTTGTTTGCCCGGCCGAATGTCGAGGTGATTTGGGATCATGCGGTCGATGAGATTTTAGGGGGCGGCACCCCCAAAGGCGTCACAGCCGTGCGGCTCAAACACGCACAAACCGGCGCCACACAGGACATGGCAACCGATGGCGTGTTTGTGGCGATTGGCCATAAACCGGCATCCGATTTGTTTGCAGGGCAGATCGACACCAAACCCAACGGCTATATCGCGGTAGCGCCGGGCAGCGTCCGCACGAATATTCCCGGCATTTTTGCCGCTGGCGACGTGGCCGATGACGTCTATCGCCAAGCTGTCACGGCAGCAGGCATGGGCTGCATGGCCGCGCTGGAGGCCGAACGCTACCTTGCCGGGCATTGAAATTGGCAGGACATTAAAGCTGGCAGGACATTAAAGCTGTCTGGCCGGGCATTCAAAACGCGCAAATATAAAAAACACGCGTAAAGACAATCCGCGCCGGGTTATAAAAACCCAGCACCAAAACCGAAGCGGAACCCGCCAGTTGCGGGCCCGCTCTTTGTAAACACTTACTGCAAAGCAACCATCTACTGCAAACGTCTGGTATAAGGGCTTACTTCTTTGCGAAGCTCAAGCCACCAAACTTGTTATTGAAGCGCGAGACCCGGCCGCCGCGATCCATCAATTGCTGCGAACCACCGGTCCAAGCCGGGTGCGATGTCGGATCAATATCGAGGTTGAGCGTATCGTGATTGGCGGTCATGGTGGAACGGGTCACGAATTCCGTGCCGTTGGTCATAACGATCTTGACGAACTTGTATTCGGGGTGAATGTCAGCCTTCATGGGGGTGGCCTTTCGATAAGAAGAGGAGCCCGCCAAAGCAGGCACGACAAAAGCTGCCCGCAGGCGGACAAAACGGATAATTGCGCATGGCCTATACAGGAGAGCGCTTGACGCGGCAAGGGCTTAAACGCCAAAGAAAAACAACCTTACTAAAAAGCGGCCCCCGCGCCGTGCAGGCATTTCGTTTGCGCGGAGTTTCAACACCAGAGCGCCTATGATTTCCGATCCTTCTCCGCCTGCTTCCCCTCGCCTTGAGCCCGCTACCGGCGCGACAAATCCCCCCGGCACAAATCCGCCTGGCAAGGCGCCCGCTAAACAAGCGCGGCGGCTCGATTTTTCGCCCCTGCGCGCGCTGTTGCCGTTCGTGCGCGAAGAAAAACAGCGCATCGCCCTGGCGCTGTTGGCGCTCGCATTGGCGGCAGGCTTCACGCTGGTTCTGCCCTTGGGCGTGCGGCGCATGGTCGATTTCGGCTTTGCCCCCGATTCGCGCGGGCTGGTCGATGCCTATTTCGGCGTGATCGTTTTGCTGGCGCTTGGGCTCGCGCTGGCTTCCGCCATCCGCTACTATCTGGTGATGACCATCGGCGAGCGCGTTGTGGCGCGTATTCGCAAAGCGGTCTTTGCCCGGCTGATGACCCTCGATGGCGCTTTTTTTGACACCGCGCGCTCCGGCGAGATCGTCTCGCGCCTGGCCGCAGACACCACCCAGCTTAAATCCACCTTCGGCGCCAGTGCTTCGGTTGCCTTGCGCAACCTGATCTTGCTGGCCGGGGCGATCATCATGATGGTGATCACCTCCCCCCGCCTTTCCGCCTATGTGCTCTTGGCCATCCCGGCCATCGTGCTGCCTCTGGTCGCGGCGGGCAAAGGCGTACGCCGCCGCTCCGAAGGCGCGCAGGATACCCTGGCTGAAGCCATTGCCTTTGCCACCGAACGTCTGGGAGCGGTGAAAACCGTGCAAGGCTTTGGCGGCGAGCATGCCGCAACCGCAGCCTTTGATAAAGCGGTTGAAGACGCCTATGGCGCGGCAACACAAGCAACCCGCGCGCGCGCCATGATGACCGCGATCATTATCTTTCTGGTGTTTTCATCCATTGTCTTCGTGCTGTGGACCGGCGCCAATGCGGTTTTGGGCGGCGAGATGAGCGCAGGCAGGCTCTCGCAATTCGTGTTTTATGCGGTCTTCGCGGCCTCCTCCTTGAGCCAGCTCTCCGATGTGTTTGGCGAACTCTCGCAAGCGGCAGGGGCGGCAGCGCGGCTTTCCGCCCTGCTGGCCACACTGCCCAAAGTGCTCGATCCCCCCGCCCCCCTGCCTTTGCCCAATCCCCCCCACGGCGAGATCACATGGGCCGGGATGTCGTTTGCGTATCCCGCCGCGCCAGAGCGGCGCGTTCTTGGCCCGCTCGATATCACCATCCGTCCCGGCGAACGCGTGGCGTTGGTTGGCCCTTCCGGCGCCGGAAAAACCACGATCTTCCAGCTCCTTCTCCGCTTTTATGACCCTACCAGCGGCGAAATCCGCCTCGATGGCGTGCCGATCCACCGGCTCAAACTGGCGGATCTGCGCGCGCGCATCGCCATTGTCCCGCAAGATCCCGTCATCTTTGCCGATACGATTGCCGGCAATATCGCGCTGGCCCGGCCGGGGGCCACAGCGCACGCCATCCGGGCCGCTGCCGACAAGGCGGCGGTGAGCGCCTTTGCCGATAAACTCCCGGACGGCTTGGCAACCAAGGTGGGCGAACGCGGCGTTACCCTCTCGGGCGGGGAGCGCCAGCGTATCGCCATCGCCCGCGCTATTCTGGCCGATGCACCGATTTTGTTGCTCGATGAAGCCACCTCCGCGCTCGATTCCGAAAACGAACGGGCGGTGCAGGAAGCCCTTGGCCATGCCATGCACGGGCGCACCGCGCTGGTGATCGCGCATCGCCTGGCCACCATCCGCGATTCCGACCGTATTCTGGTGCTCGAAAACGGCGTTTTGGTTGAGCACGGCACGCATGAAACCCTGCTGGCCCAAGGTGGGGTCTATGCGCATCTGGCGCGGTTGCAATTTGGCACCCCGGAAGGAGAAACCCCGTGATCGCGCCCGCACAGCAAGAGCCTTTATCGGCATCCACAGATCCGCTTCCCATCGCGCCAGACGCCCAAGGAACCCAAACCCTGTCCTTGATCACCCATCAAGCGGAAGCCGAAGCTTTGGCCGCGCTGCTTTCCGAATGGTTCGACGAGGAGGATGTCGCCATCTCCGCTTTCGAGATCGAAGATCCCGCCGCACTGCCAACCGCGTTCCGCAAACCGGGGCGCGAGGGCGCAATGGGCACGTTGCATATCGCCGCCGATGCGCTCTGGCAGCTCGAAGTGCATTTCGCCGAACCCGTGGCGGAAGCAGACCTGCGCACGCACATCGCGGAAGCGGGCTTTCCCCAAGCCGCCAACGCGCTTACCTTCACACGGCTTGCGGCGCAAGATTGGATTTCCGCCGCGCTGGAGGGGCTCGATCCCGTGCAGGCCGGACGGTTTATGGTCCATGGCGCGCATGACCGCGATAAAATCGCCCCCCATCAGATCGGCATCGAAATCGAGGCCGCCTTGGCGTTCGGCACCGGCCATCACGGCACAACGCGCGGGTGCCTCACCTTGTTCGATGCGCTGTTGAAGCGCGCCCGCCCGCGCGCCATCGCCGATATCGGCACCGGCACCGGCGTGCTCGCCATCGCCGCCGCCCGCGCGCTCAAATGCCGCATCCATGCCGGAGAAATCGACCCCGATTCGGTGCACATCGCCAGAGCCAATGCGCGCCTCAACGCCGTTGCATGCTTTGTAAACCCGGTAGAAGCGGCAGGGTTACAACACCGCACCCTGCAAGCTGGCGCGCCCTATGATCTTGTTTTCGCAAATATTCTCGCCCGCCCGCTCAAAGCAATCGCCCCGCAGATTGGCCGCGCCAGCCACGCCCGCACGCAGCTCATCCTCTCCGGCTTGCTGCCCCCCGATGTGCCAAGCGTGCTCGCCCGCTATCGCGCCTTTGGCTTCACCCTCCGCCGCCGCCTTTTGGCCGAAGGCTGGGTGAGCCTGTTGCTGGCGCGCGGACGGCATTAGGGCATTGTCCAATCAAAACGTTGCCGATTGATCACAGAAAATGCGCTAAACGATAAAAAACAGAGCGCAACTGTGATTTACCCCGATCAAAACGCGCCCAAGCCCAAAAACGCCCTCCCCCCCCAAAGCAGATAAAATAGGCCCATTTACCCCCGGCCAAAAGCGAGCCCCAGAATGACGATCCTTTACCTTGTCGCCATGCAAGCCGAAGCCAACCCTGTCATCGAAACCTTGCACCTCACCGAACAAATTTTGCCAGCCCTGGCGCCCTTCAAACACTTCACGCGCGCCGGGGGCGGCCTCCACTTGCTCACCAGCGGCAAGGATTTCCGCTTTGACACCGCCGGAAATGACCATATCGGGCTGGCCCCCGCCGCCGCCATGGCTTTTGCGGGCATAAACGCCTTCTCGCCCGATCTGGTGGTCAATTTCGGTATGGCGGGCGCCTTTTCAAGCATGGGAAGCTCTATTGCCGATGTCTATCTCTGCCGCCAGTTCCGTTACCATGATCGTCAAGTATTCATAAATTCTGCTTGGGAACGCTATGGAGAGGGTAATTATAATTTTGATGCAAACAAGTATATTACAGGACTTCCGGAGGCGATCTGCAGTTCGGGTAATTCCCTGACCATCGAACCGCATCAAAAACAAGAGATGGAGGCGCTCGCCCAGAAAACCGGGCTTGCCATCGTGAAAGATATGGAAGCCGCCGCTATCGCCCAGATTTGCCACATGAAATCGGTCCCGCTTCTGGCGTTCAAAGCCGTTACGGATCTCATCGATGGCCCCAAACCCTCGCACGAAGAATTTGAAGAAAATTTCATGACCACCCTGAAAACGCTCCACAAAGCCGTAAGCGAAACTTCCATCCAGCTATAGCGTTTTTGCTTTTGATGGATCCTCAAGAAGCAAAAACGCATTCTTCTACAAATAAATAAGAGCAGGATAAGCTTTCATCAAAACATATCCGGCTCTAAACGGCCATCCGGCTGCGCAAGGCCAAGGCCTCCGCCAGATGCACACGCTCCACCTCATCGCTCTCATCAAGATCGGCGATCGTGCGGGCAACCTTCAACACCCGATGAAAAGCCCGTGCCGACAATTTGAGCCGCTCCGCCGCATCCTGCAGCAATTTTCGCCCCAAAGCGTCGGGGCGGGCAATCTCATCCAAAACCGCCGCAGGCGCCGCCGCATTGACCCGCACATCGGTGAGCCCCAATGCTTCAAACCGCGCCGCTTGCCGGGCCCGCGCCGCTGTCACCCGCACAAGGACCTCCGCAGAGCCCTCGCGCGCGGGCGGGAGCATCAAATCTGCCACTTCAACCGCCGGCACCTCGACGCTTAAATCAAACCGATCCAACATCGGCCCGGAAAGCCGCCCCAAATACTGCGCCATGCATTTATCCTTCGGCGCGCGCTTGCATGCATAGCCTGCATCCAGTGCGTGCCCGCATCGGCACGGATTCATCGCCGCAACCAGCTGGAACCGCGCCGGATACGTGGCGCGCGTATTGGCGCGGCTGATATGCACCTCACCGGTTTCAATCGGTTGCCGCATGGAATCAAGCGCTTGCGGCGTAAATTCAGCAAATTCATCCAAAAACAAGACGCCATTATGCGCCAGCGACACCTCCCCCGGTTTGGCGTGCAACCCGCCCCCGGTCAGCGCCGCCATGCTTGCCGAATGGTGCGGCGCCCGAAACGGCCGCCGGTCGGTCAATGTCCCATCCACCAGCAGCCCGGCGATGGAATGCACCATCGAGACTTCCAATAATTCACGCGGCGAAAGCGGCGGCAACAGCGAAGGGAGCCGCGCCGCCAGCATCGATTTTCCTGCCCCAGGCGAGCCCACCAACAACAAGTGATGCCCCCCACTGGCGGCAATTTCGAGCACACGCTTCGCGCCTTCCTGCCCCCGAATGTCCCTTAGATCCGGCAGGGGCGTGCGCTCCACCCGGATCGCAGGCTCCGGACGGCGCATCACTTGCGCCCCCCTAAAATGGTTGGCAATTTGGGTCAAAGAGGATGGCGCTAAAATATCCATATCCTCCCCCGCAAAAGCCGCCTCCGATCCGCTCGCATGCGGGCAGATCAAGCCGTGTCCACGAGCATTGGCCGCCATAGCCGCCGCCAGCACCCCGGCAACCGGCGTGATGGTGCCATCCAGAGCCAATTCCCCCAGCACGGTGAAACGGCTCAGCGCATCCGGCGGGATCGCTCCGATGGACGCCATGATCGCCAGAGCAATCGGCAGATCGTAATGGCTCCCCTCCTTCGGGAGATCGGCCGGGGCAAGATTGACCACAATCCGCCGTGCCGGCAAAGCCAACCCCACCGCGCCAAGCGCCGCGCGCACGCGCTCCCGGCTTTCGGCAACCGCCTTGTCGGGCAGGCCAACCAAAATAAAGGCAACCGCCCCATTGGCAACCTGCACCTGAACATCCACCGGACGCGCCTCGATCCCCTCGAAAGCGACAGTAGCTACGCGCGAAACCATTGTTTTCCCCACTTACGCAAAGCAAGGATAGGGTGAAACCGCGCGTTTGGAAATGCCTGTTTTTGCAAACAGCCGCTCCGCGCCCGCAGCGAGCCTTATACGGGAAGGGGCACACGGCTCCCCAAAGCCGGATCATCCTTGCGCGAAGCCAGCGCCACAGCCAGATCAATCCCCAAAGCTTTGGCAACCCCTGCGCCATAAGCGGGGTCCGCAGCATGACAATTCCGAATATGGCGATAGCGAATAAACGCTGGAGCATCGCCCATACCCCGTGCCGTATTGTCAAACAACGCCTGCTGTTGCTGCGGAGACATCAGCTGGAACAGTTTGCGCGGTTGTTCGAAATAATTGGCATCGTCTTCATTGAAATTCCAATGATCCGCATGGCCGGTTATTTTAAGCGGCGGCTCGCGATATTCAGGTTGTTGCTGCCATTGCCCGAAACTGTTGGGTTCATAATGCGGCAAACCACCATAATTACCATCGACGCGCCCAACACCATCGCGGTGGTTGGAATGAACCGGACACCGCGCCGCATTGACCGGGATCTGGTGGTGATTAACCCCCAACCGATAGCGTTGTGCATCGGAATAGGCGAAAAGGCGCGCTTGCAGCATTTTGTCAGGGCTGACGGAAATCCCCGGAACGAGGTTATTGGGCGCAAACGCCGCTTGCTCGACATCGGCATGAAAATTTTCCGGGTTTCGGTTGAGTTCAAACACCCCCACCTCAATCAAAGGGTAATCCTTTTTGTACCAGACCTTGGTGAGATCAAACGGATGGAGCGGATATTTTTCGGCATCGACCTCCGGCATGACCTGAATATACATGGTCCAGCGAGGGAATTCCTTGCGTTCAATCGCCTCGAACAGATCCCGCTGGTGGCTCTCGCGATCCTTGCCGACCAAAGCCTCGGCCTCGGCATCGGTAAGGTTGGCAATGCCCTGCTGGGTTTTGAAATGCATCTTGACCCAGAAACGCTCGTTTTTGGCGTTGATGAAACTATAGGTATGGGAGGAAAACCCATGCATATGCCGGTAGGTTTTAGGAATACCCCGATCACTCATGACAATCGTGACCTGATGCAGGGCTTCGGGCAGCAGGGTCCAGAAATCCCAATTATGCGTTGCGCTCCGCATATTGGTCTTCGGATCGCGTTTGACAGCCTTGTTGAGATCGGGAAATTTGCGCGGATCGCGCAGGAAGAACACGGGCGTATTATTGCCCACCATGTCCCAATTGCCTTCCTCTGTGTAGAATTTGAGGGCAAAACCCCGAATATCGCGCTCGGCATCGGCCGCCCCGCGCTCGCCGGCAACCGTGGTGAAGCGCGCAAACATCTCGGTTTTTTTGCCGATTTTCTCAAAAATCTTGGCACGGCAATAACGCGTAATATCCTGCGTAACCGTAAAGGTGCCAAACGCGCCTGAACCTTTGGCGTGCATACGCCGCTCTGGAATGACCTCGCGATTGAGATTGGCGAGTTTCTCGATCAGCCAGACATCCTGCATCAGCAACGGACCGCGCGGCCCCGCGGTCAAACTGTTCTGATTATCGACAACCGGCGCGCCGAAGGCGGTGGTCAAAGACGTAACAGGGCATTTTTTCTGGTCATCGGCCATGACAATCTCCTTGAAAGCATACGGAACAAAATAGAACAAACGCGAAAAATAGCAAGTATAAAATTGCTTATCCCCGCGCAATTGTCAGTTCGGCGCGCGCGCCTTGCGTCAGCAGCAACATATCTGCCGCAACCGAAACCAGCGCATAGCCTTGTAAAACCAGCGCTCTGGCCCGCGCGCCATTGCCGCAAAACGCGCAGGCAAACTTGTCGGCATGACGCGCCGCCGCCAGCACCTGCCCGAGCGCGGCCTCAACCGCCGCGCCCTCGGGCGCCAAACTGCGCCCATCGGACAGGCTGATCGACAAATCGGACGGCCCGACCAGCACGCCATCGATCCCCTCCACGTTGAGGATATCCGCGCACGCCGCCAGCCCTGCCCGAGTTTCGATCATGGCGATCGCCAGTGTGAAGCTATTGGCGTGCGACAGATAATCTGGCCCATTCAGCCCGCAAAGACGCATCGCCCGCCCCGGCCCCCAGGAGCGGCCGCCAATGGGTGGAAATTTCACTTGCTGAACAAAGCGTTCGGCATCGGCAACGCTATCAATCATCGGCGCGATAATCCCCGCAGCCCCCCAATCAAGATAGCGCGCGGCTTGCCCAGGCAGCTCGACGCCAGAACGCACCAAAGCGGGCTTGCCCGCTGCCGATGCCGCAAAAATCGCCGCAGAAAGGGAGGATTCATCGTGCGCGCCATGTTGCCAATCGAGCACGG
>CAZGKS010000025.1:0-13832 GCA_964526275.1 uncultured Methylobacterium sp.
CCCGGTCGATGGCCGCATGATCGTGATCGAGATGAACCCACGGGTGTCGCGCTCTTCGGCTTTGGCCTCCAAGGCAACCGGCTTTCCTATTGCCAAGGTCGCCGCCAAGCTTGCGGTCGGCTATACGCTCGATGAGATCGAGAACGACATTACAGGCGGGGCAACGCCCGCCTCGTTTGAACCCTCTATCGATTACGTGGTCACCAAAATCCCGCGCTTTGCCTTCGAGAAATTTCCCTCTACCGACCCCAATTTCGCTGTCCTCACCACGGCCATGAAATCGGTGGGCGAATCAATGGCCATTGGCCGCACCTTTCAGGAAAGCCTGCAAAAAGCGCTGCGCAGCCTGGAAACCGGGCTCGATGGGCTCGATGAAATCGAGATCGAGGGTCTTGGCAAGGGCGATGACAAAAACGCCATCCGCGCCGCAATCGGCACGCCCATGGCCGACCGTATTTTAAAGGTCGGCCAGGCCATGCGGCTTGGCTTCACCAACGACGAAATCTTTGCCGCCTGCAAGATCGACCCATGGTTTCTCAACCAATTGCGCGAAATTGTGGATATGGAGGCGCGCGTGCGTGCGCATGGCCTGCCAAGCGACGCCGAAAACCTGCGCGCCCTCAAGGCGATGGGCTTTTCAGATCAACGCCTCGCCTCGCTCGCCAAGCTCGATGCGCCAAGCGTGCGCAAGGCGCGCCACGCTTTGGGCGTGCGCCCGGCCTATAAGCGCATTGATACGTGTGCTGCGGAATTTGCCTCCCCCACCGCCTATATGTATTCCACCTATGCGCCGCTCTTTGCAGGCGAAATGGCCGATGAATCACGCCCGACCAACGCCAAAAAGGTGGTTATCCTCGGCGGCGGCCCCAACCGGATCGGTCAGGGCATTGAATTCGATTATTGCTGCTGTCACGCAGCTTTCGCGCTCAAGGCGGCGGGCTATGAAACCATCATGGTCAATTGCAACCCAGAAACCGTCTCCACCGATTACGATACCGCCAACCGGCTGTATTTCGAGCCGCTGACCGCCGAAGATGTGCTCGAAATCATGGATCGGGAGCGCATGAACGGCACCTTGCACGGCGCAATTGTGCAGTTTGGCGGCCAGACCCCGCTTAAACTCGCCGCCGCCCTGGAAGCGGCGCGCGTGCCCATTCTAGGCACCTCGCCCGATGCCATCGATCTAGCCGAAGACCGCGATCGCTTCAAAAAATTGCTCGAACGGCTGGATCTCAAACAGCCGCTCAACGGCATCGCCTATTCGGTGGAGCAGGCCCGCACGGTTGCCGAAGAGCTGGGCTTCCCGTTTGTCGTGCGCCCCTCCTATGTGCTCGGCGGGCGTGCCATGGCGATCATCCGCGACAACGAAACCTTTGACCATTACCTGCTTGGCACCCTGCCCTCGCTCATCCCCTCCGAGGTCAAGGCGCGCTACCCCAACGACAAGACCGGGCAGATCAACACGGTTCTTGGCAAAAACGCGCTCTTGTTCGACCGTTACCTTGCGGATGCAACCGAAATCGATGTCGATTGCCTGTGCGACGGTACCGATGTGTTTGTGTGCGGTATCATGGAGCATATCGAGGAGGCAGGCATCCATTCCGGGGATTCCGCCTGCTCGCTCCCCCCGCGCTCGCTCTCGCCCCAAATGCTCGCTGAACTCGAACGTCAATCGCGCGAAATGGCGCTGGCGCTCAAGGTTGGCGGGCTGATGAACGTGCAATATGCCATCGCCAATGGCGAAATTTACGTGCTGGAAGTCAATCCGCGCGCCTCGCGCACCGTGCCGTTTGTGGCAAAAGTGATCGGCGAACCCATCGCTGCCATCGCCAGCCGCGTGATGGCCGGCGAGCGGTTGGCCAGCTTCGGCCTCAAACCCAAAACCCTCGCCCATGTGGGGGTCAAGGAAGCGGTGTTCCCCTTTGCACGCTTTCCGGGCGTCGATACCGTTCTGGGGCCGGAAATGCGCTCCACCGGCGAGGTGATGGGGCTCGACCGTTCCTTTGGCGTCGCTTTTGCCAAAAGCCAGTTGGGTTCAGGTACCAAGGTACCCACCAAAGGCCGCGTCTTTGTATCCATGCGCGATGCCGACAAACCCCGCATTCTGCCCGCTATGCGCGATCTGGTTGCGCAGGGCTTCACCATTGTGGCGTCCGGCGGCACGCAGCGCTTTCTGGCAGAAGCCGGTTTACCCTGCGAGCGGATCAACAAGGTGCTGGAAGGCCGCCCCCATATCGTCGATGCGATTAAAAATGGCTCGATCCATCTGGTCTTCAACACCACCGAGGGCGCCGCCGCGCAAGCCGATTCGCGCTCCCTGCGCCGCGCCGCCCTGATGCAGAAAGTGCCGTATTACACCACGCTTGCCGGCTCTCTGGCGGCCGTGGAGGGGATCCGCGCTTATTCTTCTGGCGCCCTTGAAGTCAAAGCCTTGCAGGAATATTTCCCGGAAGGAACCTGAACGCGCAACCAGCCCCGGCTCCGCCGGGCGCCTTTATAAACGTGCCTAGAGCGTTTTTGCTTTTGATGGACACATCCAAAGCAAAAGACGCTTTCTTTAAACAAATAGATAATCACAAGACGTGTTTGCATAAAAACACATCTTGTTCTAAGGAAAAAATGGCCTATACACATTAAGTATACATTAAAAAACTGGCCCATTGGCCGCGTTTTTTGCTATCATACCCACACCCTGCACAGGGGTTGAGGAGGCTTATATGGACCGTGTCCCGATGACCGCCAACGGCTATAAACTGCTGGAGGAAGAACTCAAGCATCGCCAAAGCGTTGAGCGCCCGCGTATCATCCTGGCCATTCAGGAGGCACGCGCCCATGGGGATTTGTCGGAAAATGCAGAATATTCCGCCGCCAAAGAATCGCAAGCCCTCAATGAAGGCCGAATCAGCGAAGTAGAAGGCTTGATCTCGCGCGCGGAAATCATTGATGTCAGCAAACTGACCGGCAACAGCGTTAAATTCGGCGCGACCGTGAAGCTGGTCGATGTCGATACCGATGAGGAAAAAACCTACCAGATCGTCGGCGACGCCGAAGCCGATGTAAAAGCCGGTAAAATCTCGATCTCCTCCCCCATTTCCCGCGCCCTGATCGGCAAAACCATCGGCGATACCGTGGAGGTCAAGACCCCCGGCGGCACCAAATCCTATGAAGTCGAGCGCGTAAGCTTCCACTAACCCCAGCAAAAGGGCGTGCCCCAAGCGTGTTGCGGCTACGCCCTGCCTTTATTACCGAACCGTCTTCATTTTTTACACGAAAAAACCAGCCTAACGCCCTTGAGCGCTTGCCAGCACGCACAAAAACGCCTAAGGGATTTGGCTAGCAGGCGCGCCACTGGTTAGGCGCCGCAGATACTGGCTCGGGGCGCGATACTCCCCCCAAATCATAAGCCTGCTTTGCTTTCGCGTGCAGCCAACACCGATTTTGAAAACGGAACCTTGATGAGACCTGGCCAGAACAAGCGTATGCGCAGCCGCAACCGTCGCGGCCCTAATCCTCTCACACGCTCGTATGAATCGAACGGACCAGAGATCAAAATCCGGGGCACCGCCCAGCATATCGCCGAAAAGTACACCCAGCTTGCCCGCGATGCCCATGTTGCAGGCGATCCAGTGGCGGCTGAGGGCTATTTGCAGCACGCCGAGCATTATTATCGCCTGATCGCGGCCGCCCAGCAGGCACAATTCGCCGCCCAAAACGGCTTGCCCGATGATCGCGACGACGAGGAAGACGAATTCGACCTCGGCAACGACCGCTTTGCCACCCGCACGGTTACCCCCCAGGCGCCCGGTTACGGCGACACCCCGGAGGGCGGGCAGCCTTCCGCTGGCGAGAGCGAGGAAGGGGCCTTCCAGCCCTCCGAAACCCGCAGCCCGGACAATCGCCCCCCTCGCCCGTTTGACAATCGCCGTCAACCCAATCGGGAGGGAGGACGCGGCTTCTCCCGGTTTGATCGCCCCGAACGGCAAGAGCGCCCCGAACGCCAAGACCGCCCGGAGCGGCAAGAACGCCCGGACAGGCCCGAGCGCCCTGAACGGCAAGAGCGCCCCGATCGCTTCAATCGCCGTCCGCATCGCCCGCAAACCGATCTCGAAGGCGCCGAGCAACCCTATCTGCCCGCTTTTGTCACCGCGCCGCGCCTGCCCATCGCCATAGACCGAGCGCCGGAAACAACCCCCGCGACCAGCATCGCGATTGCCACGCGGCCGCAGGTTGGCAGTGTCTTGGCGAGCCCCCGCGCGATCGCCCCTCTGGAAGCCGAAACCAGCGCCGAAACCGGCTCTCAGGCAACCGGTGCCGAAACAGGCGGCATGGAGAATGCAGGGCCGTTCCGCGCCCGGCGGCGGCGTAAACCGCGCCTCGATACCGCAGAAGGCAGCGAAAACCTTATCCCCGAAGAAGGCTGAACCGTTGGTTCGACCATAAGAACCGTTGGTTCGGCCATAACAAGCGCGGCACGCGCCCCCAGCACGCGTGCAGCGAAGGCTTGCTCCTTTTTAAAAGCCCCTGAGCGTAGCATAATGGGGCAAATATTGCAAAATAAACCCACAATTAACTATAGTTTGATCGAAAATAACTCATCCGTGCCAAATTAATCTTGGGTTAGGCACCATCCGCCACTGTGATCGCACCGGGGCTGCAGAGATAGCCCTTCAACAGGGCCAGGACGGCCCAATTGTGTACAAGGTGTATCCATGCCAGCCGTTTTCAATTCCGCAACTGCGATGAATGTTTCCATTCTCAAGTCAACCAATAGCGATTTTCAAACCGCACAAAAGCGTGTTTCGACGGGTAAATCGGTCTTTGGTGCCGCAGATGACGCCATGCGCTATAAATTTTCCGTATCTTTAGCCTCCAAAGCGGGGCAGTTGAATTCCATTAACAACAACATCTCGGTCGCTCTGAAAACTTTCGAGACGACGGAAAAAACCCTCAACAAGATGATTGCCGAAATGGAAGGGGCCGCCAAAATTATCGCACAGGCACAAGCAGCCGGTGCCACCAGCAGCAATCCGCGCACCGCGATGACCACCGCAGCCATCTCGGCAACGACAGCGGTTGCCGGATACGCGGCTGGTGCGGTATTGTCGATCACGTCAGATACCGGACAGAATTTTACCTATACTTTTACCAGAACCGGTACCACTTGGGGCGAAGTAGCCGCAGCCTTAAGCGCCGCCAATATCGGCGTACAGATGGACTTTGTTACAAGTGGCGCGAACACCTTCTTGCGTATGTCGTCCACCAATGGGCGTGACTTCACAATCGATGGTTCCACCACGCAAACGGTTGCCGACGATCTGGTTGGTTTTGCTGTCCCTCAGGGAGGCTTGGCAACACTTACGACCGCCAATGCAGCAAACATATTTGCCAATGTAGGCGCTGCCCCTACAGCAACCGAAACAGGCTTCTCTATCACAGCGAGCGGCATAGCCGTAGGCACTAAAACCACCATGACAGCCGCCCAAGCCATCGCGGCAGGTTCTATCTTGACATTTGAAGACGCCTTCGGCACTACGCGTACGCTCAACTATGCGGCGGCAACGACGCTCGGGCAGGTTGTTACCGATATCAACGCGCTCAATGGCGGGATCAAGGCCGAAATCGTCGGCACGGGTGCTTCCGCAACAGCGGCAGTGCTGCGCTTGCGCAATACACAGGGCGGCAATGTGAATATCGTCAACTCCATTGGGGATTTCAGCACCGTTGTCGGCATTACAGCAGGGACATACTATCCTATCACGGCCTCTACAATCGATAACACCGAACGCCAACGTTTTGGCAAACTCTACGATGCCGCTATCAACAACGCGCTTAATGCAGCAAAGAACAACCCCGTTCAAAACGGACGTAACCTGCTGCGGGGTAACAGCATTACCGTAACGACCGATGAAAACAATGTCACAAATGTCAGCACCATTACGGTCACGGGTACAGATATTTACGGCACTGCGGCGACCCCAACCCTTAGCATTCTTGGTTTGAACCAAGCCGGCGCGACATGGACAACCGATGCGTTGGTCAACACCTCGCTTTTCGAAGTCAATAGTGCCATTACCCGTTTACGGGATATGCAAAGTGAATATGCGGCAACTACGGGTTTTCTGAAAAGCCGTTACGATGCCAACGAAACTTATGCGAGCGACACGAAGTCTATCGCCGATGACCTGGTTGCAGCCGATGTGACCGAAGAATCCGCCAAGCTGACGGCGTTGCAGACCCAGCAGCAATTTGCGGTTCAGGCCTTCTCGATGGGCAACCAGAACACGCAGGGCCTCCTGCGTATGCTGGGCTGATGCCTCTTTGCGAGGGCAATCCCCCTCGCCTGCACCAACAAAAGGCGGCTTCGGCCGCCTTTTTCATGCCCAAATTCGGCCAATTTCAGGCACCACGCACCGCCCATGGGCCATCCGCATCGCGATAAAGCCGTATATCGGCACCGTATAAGGCGGGTGGCAGCGGTAATTCGGTATCGGGCAGCAAAATAAAGCGCCTTGCCCCCATCACGATCAAAATAATCTCGCCTTGCGCCATCTCCCGCGCCGCAGCCTCGCGCAAAACCGCCGCATAAGGCGGCTTGCGCCAGCAGCCGGGCCGGGCAGGATCCACCAGAAGCTCGGTAATGCCCGGCTTTTTGGTAACAATAAACCCGCATCGGTCCGGCCGCCACGCCTCTCCCAGCGCCGCATCCAAGCGCCAATCGCAAAAAAACGCCGCACATTCCTGCGGGCGCTGCGCCCATATGCCGCACCCCGCCCCCGGGCGGCAATGCGTGCACCACTGCCCCGCCGGTTTTGGCGGTTTCAGCCAATCAATTTGCGGCAACTTGCAGCAAAGCGCACAACTTCCGCATTCCCGGCCAGCAAGCAATCCCGCCCGTTCTGATATTCGAACCATAAGCCCCCCGATATACGAATTAACAAATCCTAAACACAAAGCGTTAACGCTTTTTAAATTGCAACGACACTACCTTGAGTTGTATATCTTGATTCGGTTCGTTAAAGGATCACAAAAAAGCAGAATGCCGCCAATAGATCCGGGTAACGGCATCATCGGAAACACTAAATTTACCCACCCGTGTTGAAATGCTTTGGGGAAAGGACAGAACGTGGCACTCAAAGTTGAACTCAAGCCCAATGAGCGTGTGATTATCGGTTCTGCGGTCGTCCGCAACACCGATCAACGCACCGCCTTGATCATTGAAGGGCGCGCGCCAATTCTGCGCGAAAATGACATCCTGATCCCCAGCGATGCCACATCTCCGGCCAAACTGGTCTATCTGGCATTGCAAATCCTGTATATCGACAGCACTGCCGCCTGCCACCTTGAAACTTATCAGGGGCTATGCGCCCAGTTTCTGGAAGCCGTGCCCAGTGCAACCCCGATCATCGCCCGCATGGATCTACATGTGAACAACGGCGATTACTACCGAGCTATCAAAGAAGCGCGTAAATTAGTTGAGTACGAAAGAAAGTTACTGGACCATGCAAAACAAATTTCAAGCGTACAACCAGACCAAAGCCCGCGCGAGCCTTTCGCCGCGTGAACTGGAGGCGGAGGTTCTGATCAAGGCGGCCGCCAAATTGGCCGCCCTGAAGCGCGATTGGGAACCAACCGTCAACGCGCTGGACGCCCCCCTCGCCTATAATCGGGAAATTTGGGCGATTTTCATGGCTGCCACCGAAGAGCCCGATTGCCCGATGCCCGCAGAAATGCAACGCAATATCCGTACGTTGGGCCGCTTTGTGATCAACCATTCCATGAAGTTATTGTTTGAACCTGCGCGTGAAAAACTCGATGTTCTGATCGAAATCAACCAGAATCTCGCCGCAGGTCTGCGGGCAAAAGCCGCCTGAAAACCCGGATACTTGCAAAAAATTCGACGCAGGATGCGCTGTTGGCAGCACACATCCTGCTCAAAAAACGCATCCGGCCTCAAACTGCCCTATCATCCCAGCTTACCCGCCGCATGCGCCAGCATGGTATAAACCTTGCCGGTATCGGAGGTAAGATAGGTGCGCGCCATCATGGAATCGCGATCATCGCCCGCAACATCGGCCAACAACCGCTCGAATTGCTCCAGATACGCATCCACTGTCCGGCGGAATTCCCGATCGGAACCATAACGACGCCGAATATCGTCATAGGTCTGTTGCCCCTGCAAGGTATACAACCTGCGCGTGAAAACATTGCGCTCGCCATTGCGGTAGCGGTCCCATAAATCGATCGCAGCATTGTGATCAATCATCCGCGCAATATCGACTGAGAGCGAATCCAGCGATTCAATCCGTTGCGCCGAACCGCGCCCCGCGCTGTTGCGGCTGTTATCTCTCGGCCCGGGCTCCTCGGAGGCCCGTTCAAGCAACCCCGATAGCCACGAATTGGCTTGCCCATTCGGATTGCCAGCAGGCATATTCCCCTTGCCGCCCCCCGCAGATGGCCCCGCCCCCGCACGCCAAGCGGGCGAAGCGGCCGCGCTGGCGGCAACAGGCGCCGCAGCCAGCGCCGGCTCCGGCAACCGAGCCGAAGGCGCCGGCCAAGCCTGTGCAACATCAGCCCCCGCCCCCAGCCGCCCAGCCAGCCGGTTGAGTTCTTCAAGCGCCCCTGCCTGCTCCTGGATCAAGCGATTGACCTGCAAGGAAGCATCGCGCGCCTCGCGCGGCAGATCCCGCGTAGAACGGGAGAGCGCATCGCGCGCTTCCGCCAGCTCCGACAGAACCGCCTGTGCGGCCTCCCGGAACTGCCCGGCGACATTGGAAAATTCACCAACTTGCCGCTGGAACAGATCCACACTCTCCGCGCGCGATTGCTCATAGGTTGAGCGCAAGGCCAAAGCTGTCCGCTCGCGCTCACGCGCCGTTTCGTCGCGCACACGGGCATAATGGCTGTTGATCGCCTCTGTTGCCGCTTCGGTGCTTTCATACAGCAAAGACCCGGTTTCGCGCGCCCGGCTCTGGGCTTCGTTCAATTGGGCATCCATCAAGCTTGTGAAGGAGCGCAGCATGGTATCCACCTCGCCTGCGCGTTCCTGCAAGATATGCGTGAGACTTTGCAGTGCATGCTCGCGCTCGCCCAGCGAGCGATTGAAGGCATCCTGCATCGCCACAAGATCCACAGCCGCATGGCGCAACGTATCGGTCTGGCGATCAACATCCCCGGCAAGCCGCTGGCTATGCAGGCCAATATCGGCAGAGGTTGTCCGCAAGCTTGTCAGTTTCTCACCCAGAACATCGGTACCCTGCCTTGCGGCATCGAGAATGCTCCCCAAAGTGCTTTCCAGCACGCGCACGCGCTCGGCCAGCCGCCCTTCCAGATCGGTCAACGTGCCGCTGGTGCCTGCAACAATGGAGGCCAGCAACTGGTTGGCATCCCCCAGGCGAGAGAGGACATCATTGACCTCTTTGCGCAGCGTATCGCCCGCCCCGCCCAGATGCGTGACCGATTGCGTGACTTTGGTATCGACCAGCGCCATCAACGCCTCGATATTGGCCTGCGCCCGGCGGCCAAGATCCTCGCTGGCCGCATCGATCCCCTCGATCACGCGCAGCGCACGGGTATCCACCAGCTCGGTCAACCCAGCGGTTGTCGCATCGAGCGCACGGATATGGCTGGTGAGCGGTTCGACAACCTCCTGGGAGAAGCCGCTCACGCGCCGCACATAGGCATCCATTTGCTGGTCCATGCCAGCAGCCAGCGTCTGCGCATCCTCATTGAGCACGCGCGCCAGATCCAGCGTTTTGAGCGTCATCAGATCGCCCAGCGATTTCGCCCGCTCGTCGATACCACTTTCGATCCGCTCCAGCAGACCATCGAGCACGGTATTCACCGCCTCCGTGCGCTGTTGCAGCACCTCGTTGATCTGCTCGGAACGGGTGATGACGGTATCTTCGAGCCGGTCTGCCTTGCCAACGAAAACCTGCTCGAAATGTTCGAACCTTTCGGCCAGGCCTGCGGTGCGCTTGGTGACCGTATCGGCAAGGCTGTTGGCATTGTTGGCCAAGGCCTCATGCACCCGCGCGCCCTGCGCGGTAATCGCCTGCACGATATTTTGTCCGGCGCGGGCAAAGCCTTCGGTCGCGCTCCCGGCTTGATCGCGCAAGGTTGCGACAAAACCATCGATTTCTGCATTGAGCCCGAAGCTGGCCTGCCGGGCACGTTCGCCGAGCTGATCGGCCATGGTATCAGAGGCCAGATTAAGCGCCGATTGCGCCTCCGCCACCCGGCGCGCCATCAGGTCTGCCAAGGCCTGCCCGCCTTCGATCAGGCTGGCCTCGAACCATTCGGTCTGGTCTTTAAGCGTACGCGCCAACGCTCCGGTTGCCGCATCCAGATGCTGCGAGATCCGGGCATCATAATCGCCAAGCCGGGAATCATACTGCCCGAGCATCGTATCAAGCCGCGTCGTGGTGCCCTGCACCATCCGCTCGACCAGATCCGCCCGCCGCTCCAGCACATCTTCAAGGCTGCCGGTCGCCTTGGCCAGCCCGTCATTCATCGCCCCGGTACGGGTATCGAGCACGGAGACAATCCGCGCGGTATGCCCGGCGAGGCTGGAATCGATCAGGCGTGCGCTTTCACCCACCCCGCGTTCAAGATTAACCGCCTCTTCGATCAGTTTTTCGGTCAGCATCGCCCCGCGCGAGGTGATCAGCTCAACCACTTCGGCGCCCCGTTCTTCGAGCATCTGGCTAGCATCGAGCCCACGCGCCTGCAACACACCCAACACATCCGAGGTGCTCTCCCGCAGCACGCGGTTAACCTCAACCGATTGCTCTGTCAGGGTTTCGACCAGCGTGCGGCCATTTTCCTCCAGCGAAGCGCTTGCCAGCGCCAGCGTATCGGCAATCTCGCTTTGCAGCACATTGCCATATTGGCGGAACGTTTGGGTAGCCTCCGACACGCCCCCCTCAAGCCCCGCGCGCGTAGCCTCGCTGGCTTCGCGCAGCTGGTTTGTGGCTGTTTCCAGGCTAAGGGTCAAAGCGGTCGTGGTCTGTTGGACAGACATCTCCGTAGCTTGCCGCAGGGCATTGGCCTCCTCGGCAATGCGCGTGGTCACCTCCCCGCCGGTCTGTTGCAAGGTTGCGATCAACTCCCCACGCACCTTGCCAAGCAGCGTTTGGGTGTGGTCCGCAGCCCCCATCAATTGACCGTTGAAGGCTTCGCCCTTTTCCTCGATCAGCGTGCTGATCTGCTGGGCTGCCCCTTCCAGCGCGCGCACCAGATCCTCCTGCCGTTCGCTGAAAGACCCGCGGATGCGCAGGCCAACCTCATCGATCACGCCGGTAATGGCACCCGTCGCCTGTTCAATATCAGTCGAAAAGCTCGATTGCGCCCCTTCAACCGTCGCGCGGATGCGGTCGGCCGTTGCCATGATCGCTTCGCGCTCGGCCGCCAGTTCATTGACCAGCGAGCGCATTTTATATTCGTTTTCCGCATAAGAGCGCTCTAACGCGGTGACCTCGCCATGCACCACGCTTTCAAGTTCACTCGCGCGCGCAACCGCCCGTTCGATCCCATCGCCGATGGAAGAGACCTCGCGCCGCACCGCCTGCCCAAGGGTCATGACCCGTTCGGCCCCCAGCGTTTCCGGCTCACCAAGACGCGCGGCAACTTGCGCCATGACCTGCGCTGCGCGCTGCATCTGCTGCATCCGCCGATACAGCATTGCAAGCGCGAATAAAAACAGCACCGGGAAAAGCGCGCCCAACACCGCCATGATCATAGACCCGGAGGACGGCGCAAAAGCGGCGCCTTCTCCGCCCGGCACAAGCAGATAGATCGCCCCGCCGAGCCACAGCAGCGAGAACACCGCCGCCGCCAGATAGGGCAGCAGCCCCGGCGGCTGCTCCAGAGGTTCGAGCATTTCCGCAACACTGACACGGTAATCATCATTGGCGGGCAAGGCATCTTGCAAGGTCAGGCGCGGCATGGCCGCAGCTTCTGTTCCCTTGGCATAGGCTCCGCCCATGCGCGCCCCGCCAGCGCGCCCAAGGGCAAGCATTTCAGCCTCCCCCGCTTCAGAGGGCAGAGGCGGCGCATCCCCCGTTTCCATCTCATCGCGGAAAATATCGAGCGCATCGGCCTGTGGCAACCCCTTCGCCTGCGACGACTTGCCACTCCCCTGCCCCGCCCGGTTATCCGGATCGGCCGCCGGTATCTCAAGCGCTTCCTCGATTGCCGCCAGCGCGGCAAGGGCCGCATCCTCGGATTTCGTCTTGGTGGCCATACGCTACACCTCACGCAGGAAAACCAAAAGCGCCCGTATCTGGCCGCCCGGTTTCTTGTCAATTCACACGCGGCAAAACCACATTTGTTGTGCCGATACAGACAAAATGGCCCCGGATACCCCAACAGATACCCCAAAACCGCAGAAAAGGCACGAAGGCCCAAGCCGCAATGTAACCAATTCGTTAATGCGAAGGAACAGGCTTTGTTAACGATCTTGAAATATCGTTAACGCCTTCCTTGTTTTCCGAGCCAAGCCGCCATATCCTTGCCCCCATGCAGCACCCTCCCCCCCAAACGCCCCTGCACACCCCGCTCCTTGTGCTCAACCGCGAAACCTTGGCCCGCCAGACCTTCGACGATCCGGCTTTGGCGCAAGACATCCTGATCTTGCTAGCACAAACCCTCAAAGCCGCCCTCGCCCGCCTGCCCGCTATACCTGCCGGCAGCGAGGCTGCAGATCTGGCCCATACGCTCAAGGGCACCGCCCTGTCGGTTGGCGCTGAAGCCTTGGCACAAGCCGCGCGCACCGCCGAAGTGCAGGCAAAAACGCCCGAATGGCCTCAGGGGCGCCAAACCCTGATCCTCGCGCTCCAGCAACTTCAGGCGCATCTGCCCGCCTAATCCGCGCGCAAAACAGCGCCTGCCCTACAAAAAACGGGAAGAGCGCTTGGCAAGCGGTCGCAAAAACCGCTATCTTTACGCGATAAACTCCCCCTGCAACGCCCTTCCAAACGCGTCCCCCAAACCAATTCCTCCCGAGAGACCCATGCCGAAAATCACCTTCATCGACGCCTCCGGCACCGCCCGCACCCTCGACGCCTCCAGCGGCCAGACCCTCATGGAAGCGGCTATCCAGAACGCCATTCCGGGCATTGATGCCGAATGCGGCGGCGCCTGCGCCTGCGCCACCTGCCATGTCTATGTGGCGGAAGACTGGCAGTCCGCAACCGGAAAAGCTGCGCCCATGGAAGAAGATATGCTCGATTTCGCCTTTGAGGTCCGCGACACGTCCCGCCTCTCCTGCCAGATCAAACTCACCGACGCCCTCGACGGCTTGACCGTGCATACGCCCAAACGGCAAGCGTAAAGCATGCCGCGATACGGCAAAACCAGCCTATCGCCAAAAAGTATGCGAAAAGAAGAAGCGGAGTCGCAAGATCCCCTTCTGCAAGATCCCCTTCTACCTGAGCGCATCTTGCCGTCGCCAGAAAACCGCCCGCGCTCTGGGCAGAGAATCGCGCGTATCAAGCTGCGGATAGGGCGGGCGCATGCCGATACCGCGCATGCCGATACAGCCGGAGCCTATCCGAGAATGGCGCAGGCAGCGGCCCCATCCCTGCGCCTCCCCATCCCTGCGCCTCCCTGCCCTCCCCGCATCTGCCTCTCTCGATTACGCGCGCCTTGTTTCCTCACGCCGCAAAAAAGCGCACACCCTCTTCCTGAAATGCCTTGCAGGGACCGCCTATCCCCCCTATAAGCCCCGTGTGTCCTGCAAGATTTGCCCTCAAATCTCTTGCGTTCAAGGGACCACCCCCCGCCCGATGCAGCGCGCAAGCCCGCATCACGGCTGGAATGTCGGAGTGTAGCGC